>UROA01000006.1 GCA_900549355.1 uncultured Collinsella sp.
TGGAGCCGCCGTATACCAGCGCGTGGCCGTTGGAGCCAATCCACGTGCCGAGCTCTCGCACTGCAGGCAGAAACACCGGGTCATTGCCAGCGTTGGCGCCCAGATACACGGTGATGTTCATATTTGCCCCCCTGTTGTGGCGCACGACGTTCGTCTTAGCGCTGGCGTCGACGATACTCGCGCACGCGACGCGAAAGATCGGCAAGCTCGTCGTGATCGAGCTCTTCCAAATGCTCCAGATCATCCATAAAGCGTGCCATGGTGTCCTTTTGACGCATCTTGATAAGCGTATTGCAGTAGTTCACCGCCACGCCCGTGAGCATGGCGATGTAGAAGATGCTGATGACGCTCAGAATGACGGTAATGGCGCGGGCAACCGGTGTCTCGGCCGGAATGTCACCAAAGCCGATGGTCGAGACCGTCTCAAAGCTAAACCACAGGCCATCGCCAAACGTGAGGGTCGTGGGCTCGGACAGCCAAACGGCCGTCGAGCACAGCAGATAGAAGATAAGAAACAGGCCCGTGATGCGCGCAAAGCCAGCCTGGCGCAACACGTCGGCAAGCGTCCTCAACTTGTTCATCGCGACCCCTTTTCCCAGACGCCCAATCACGTTCGCTCGGTATTGTCCCACGCCTCCCCCGCAAACGAAACTAGTCATTGGGGACGTTCTTAAATGACTAGTCAAACAAGAACGTCCCCAATGACTAGTCGTTTAAGAACGTCCCCAATGACTGGAAAGGGACTGTCCCCAACTGCCGGGCGGGAGCGTTTAGCGGTACAGCTGCCGACTGGGCAGGCTGAGCTGGTATCCTTATGCGGTAATGTCTCGATTCGTTAGGATTGCATGTGAGAGCTGCCGCTGTCCTTCGTTCAGTTATATATCGCACCCTGGCCGTCGCGCTTGCCGCGCTCGCCGTACTGAGCACCATCATGCCCGCCCCCGCCTATGCCGCCAATACCGATCAGCAAGTCAAGACGGTCCGCGTCGGCTGGCTCGTCAGCAACGAGGGCTTCCAGGACGGCACCCCCGGCGAGCGTCTCTCGGGATGGGGTTACGAGTACCTCCAGACCCTGTCGTACTACACGTCCGGCTGGCGGTACGAATACGTCTCCGGCACCTTCACCGAGCTTATGGACATGCTCGAGGCAGGCGAGATCGACCTCATGCCCAACATCTCCTACTCCGAGGAACGTGCCCAAAAGCTGCTCTTTTCCTCGAACCCCGAGGGCACCGAGCGCTACTACATCTACGCCAGGCCCGACCGTGACGACCTTGCAAAGGGTGACCCTCAAGCACTCCAGGGTCTCACTATCGGTTGTAACCCCGACGTCATGCAAACCTTCGTTGGCCAGCAATGGCTCGCCAGCGAAGGAATCGCCTGCACATACAAGGAGTATGACGGAGGATCCGATCTCTTTGACGCGCTCGCAAACGACGAAGTCGATGCCGTCATCATGAACGACACAATCTCGTCGCCCAATGCCTCCCCCATGTTCTACATTGGTTCGAACGACTACTACTTTGCTGTCCCCAAAAGCCGCTCCGACCTGATGGACGACATCAACTCCGCAATGGCGGCAATCGCCCGCGTCAACCCACGCTATAACGACGAAGTCAAATCTAACTACTCGACCCAAAACAGCGGTTCATCATCACTCAACGGCCCCGAACGTTCCTGGCTCAAAGCAAATGACAACACCATCACACTCGGCTACATTACGGGCAAACTCCCCTACTGCAACGAGGACGAAGACGGCAAAATGGAAGGCTCGCTCGCATCGCTTGCGACGACGTTGCACGATAAATTTGGCATTACGGTCAAAACCGTCGCCTTTGATAGCTACAAGATGATGTCAAAGGCCCTGTCCAAGGGAAGCATCGACGTTGCGCTGCCGGTATACCGAGATTACTGGTTTGCCGAGCAATCAGGCGTTGTGCAGTCGATATCGTTGGGGACCATATCCCTCACCGCCATCCACACCGGAAGCAACCTGAACAAAGACCTTCAGAACATCGCCTGCACCAAATCATCGTTTATCAACCGAAATGTACTTGAAAGTCTGTTCCCCACAGCGACCATGGCCGAATACCAATCCGACGATGAAGCGTTCGACGCCCTCAGGAAGGGAACGGCGCACTGCATCGTCGCTCCCAGTTCACGCGTGAAAACCCTAGGCGATCGTTATAATCTCGAGGACTGCGAGACGGTCGAGCTCCCTGACACCTGCGAGCTCTCGTGCTGGATTTCGCGCGGAAAACCCGAGCTGTTGGGAATCATCAACAAGGGCATCATCAATGCCGGAGAATCGCTCTCCGCAAGCAATTACTCCTCCACGTCGTACACGGCCCAGGAATCCGGCACGCTTCAATTCCTTTATCGCAACCGCACCGCCATTGCCGCTGCCCTCATCAGTATGTTGTCGGTCGGCATCGTCCTGCTCATCTGGGCGCTCGCTCGCGCTCGAACCGAGCGCGAAAAAGCCGACGCCGCCAACGCCGCTAAGACGGCATTCCTCACGCGCATGAGCCACGACATCCGAACGCCACTCAACGGCATCCTGGGCCTTATCGAGATCGAGGAATTGAAGGAAGGCGATATCCAGGTCGCCCGCGAAAGCCGCGCCAAGGCTCGTGTTGCCGCCAATCACCTGCTCTCGCTGATCAACGACATCCTCGAGATGGGCAAAATCGAAGACCGCAAGCTAACACTGGAGCATGCGCCTTTTAACCTCAAAGAGCTCTGTGACAATACGCTGGTGCTGTGCAAGCTCCGCGCATCCGATAACGGCATCACCATGCAGGACAATAGTCTGCCATACGCCACGGGGCCATACATGGTTGGCAGTCCCACCCATATCCGACAGATCATGATCAACCTGTTAGACAACAGCATTAAGTACAACAAGCACGGCGGCTCCGTCACCTTTAGCTCAAAGACCAAGCCACTCGATAACGGGCGCGCGCTCTTTTGCTTTAGCGTTTCGGATACCGGCATTGGCATGACTCCCAAGTTTTTAAAGCATATCTATGAGCCGTTTGCCCAAGAAGGTGACGATGCGCGCAGCAAGTTCCAAGGAACCGGCATGGGCATGCCAATCGTCAAGTCGCTTATTGAACTGATGGGCGGCACCATCGAAGTCACCAGTGAACTCCATGTGGGCACTTCGTTCTACGTGGAGATTCCGCTCGATATCGACAAGAGCCCCCAGACGCGGGCGAATACGGTCGAGAGGGCGCTCGACTGCTCGCTCGCCAACATGAACGTGCTGCTCGCCGAAGACAACGAATTGAATGCCGAGATTGCCCAGGCGCTGCTAGAATCCGAGGGCGTCGTGGTCACCCGCGCCGTCAACGGCAACGAGGTCGTCGATCTGTACCTGTCGCATCCCGCCGGCAGCTTTGATGCCATTCTGATGGACATTATGATGCCGGACATGGACGGCTACGAGGCAACCCGCGTGATTCGTCTGAGCGAGAAGGTCGATGCAGCCGATATCCCCATCATCGCGCTCACCGCCAATGCCTTTGCCGAGGACGCCAAGGCGGCACACGACGCCGGCATGAACGCCCATCTGTCCAAACCGCTCGACTTTAACAAGCTCAAAAATATACTCGCCCGCATCAAGAAAAACGGCTCCGTTTCGCTATAGTTTGTGCTCAACCACCACGCACGACCAGAAAGGAAGCCAACGATGTTTAGGCCCTTACGTCGAAAGAAACGCGCCATCACCGACGAGGAAGCGCGCGAACTGCTCGCTACCTGCAAGCGCGGCGTCTTTGCCGTCAACGGCGACGATGGCTACCCGTACGCCATTCCCGTCAACTACTTCTTTGACACCGAGCACGACAAGATTTATTTCCATGGTGCCAAGGCTGGCCACAAGGTTGATTCACTCAAGCGCGATGACAAGGTCTGCTTTACCGTTTACGGCAACGAGTGGTACAAGGACGGTGACTGGGCTCCCTACGTTATGAGCACCGTGGTCTTTGGCCGCTGTCGCCTGGCGAATGACACTCCCGCGTTTATCGAGGATACAGTCCGCGAGCTCGCGCTTAAGTACTACCCTTCTGCCGAGGAAGTCGAAGAGGAAATCGCCAAGGACATTAAGGGCGTCCAGCTCTACGAGATTACGATTGAGCATCTTTGCGGCAAGCAGATTCAAGAAAAGTAAGCCTCAAAAGCAAAACTCACAAATAGCAATATGGCCCGGTTCCAACCCACCTTGGAACCGGGCCATATGCTTATGAAGCGTCGGCAGCTATGTGCGCAAGCGCCTCAACGAGCTCCTGCGAGCTCACGGGTTTACTCAGGTGCGCGTCCATGCCCGCCTCGCGCGAAAGTCTGCGGTCGTCGGCAAAGGCGTTGGCACTCACAGCGATAATCGGCGTGGTCGCGGCATCCTCGCGATCGAGTGCTCGAATCCGACGCGTGGCCTCAAGGCCATCGATGCCAGGCATCATGATGTCCATCAACACCACGTCGTACTCGTGCGGTGCGCTCGCGGCAAACGCCTCAACGGCAGACTCGCCATCCTTAGCATGCGTCACGACGGCACCGGCACGGCTGAGCGTAAACTGCGCGATCTCGGCATTCAGATCGTTATCCTCTACGAGCAAAACGTGCAAGCCCTGGAGCGCATCGCCATCGCCCGCATCCGCGCGAACTGCCTGAGGAATCTCGGAGCGCTTGCATTTCTCAAACGGCAGGCGGATGGTAAACGTCGTCCCCTGCCCCAAGACGCTCGTAAAACTCATGGTTCCGCCCATAAGCTCGACTAACTGTTTTGCGATAGGCGCGCCCAGGCCAGTTCCCGATGAGGCGCCTTCCACCTGTTGCTCCTCGCGGCAAAACGGCTCGTAGAGGTGCTGTTGGAACTCCTCGCTCATGCCAATACCGTTGTCGGCGATCGTGTATTCATAGACGGGGGCGCCATCCGCTGGCTCCACCTCGCGGCACACCAGGCGAACGTATCCGCCCTGGCGGTTGTACTTGACGGCATTGCCGGCAATATTGAGCAACAGGCGCTTGAGGTGCGTCACACTCACCCGAGCATAGGGATGATTAAGGGTCTGCTGGTCGCAGATAATTGTCACCAGACGCTCCTCGGCCTGGCGCTCCAGAATATCGCGCACTTCACAGTTGAGTGCCACCAAATTTGTGGGTACGAGGTTCAGGTCGACCTGCCCGCTCTCCAGGCGACTCATATCCAGGGCCTCGTTGGCAAGGTCGAGCAGCAGTCCCGATGCTGTCCAAATTTTGAGCGGCACTCGGTCTGCTTTTGCAGATCGTCCACATTGGCATCGCCGACCTCGACCATACCTCGAATGCCGTTGATGGGCGTGCGCAGATCGTGGCTCATGCGGCGCAAAAACTCCGTCTTTGCCGAGTTGGCAGACGAGGCCTCACGCGCTGCCTTTGCCAGCTTGTCGCCATAGTCGCGCTCCTGCTGCAGCAAGTCCGTCAAACGTCGACGATCAGCGCGGCGACGCACCATCACGACAACGGCTACAACACCGCTGTAGAGCACCAGCACGCCGGCAGCAACAGCCGCGACGACCTCAAAGTAGCGCCGCGCCGAAGCATAGGTGTACACGTAGAACCCGCGCGCTTTTCCAAATGTGCCCAGATACCACTCGCCATTGGCGTTAACCAATCTGACCTTACCGGCCAGGCATCGATCCTTTATACCGTCGACAATGAAGACATCCGTCGCAGGCAGATTGAACACGCCCAATATGGTGGGTTCAACGGCATTGGTCGCAACGACCTTGCCATCGCTTTCGATCACGATATTGCCACTGTCGATGGTCTCATAACCACCGAGCAGGCTCTGCAGTTTGAGCGTATTGCTTGCAACTGCCTTCGCGCTCTGATGCCTTACCGCGATAACGATACCCTCATCATCCCGCCGAGTCACGCAGCCAATGTCTGCGACCGAATCATCCGCAAGCGTAATACGGGCGGTATAGGACTTAAGCGGATGGGCTGCCACCTCCAGCACGGGCGCTTCCTTGAGATACGTAGCGATCGACTCGTAGCCCACGCCATCCGTCGAGGACTCGGACACCAAATTGCCCGATGCGTCCGTCACGATCAGTGCGCTCACGTTGAACTGGTCGGCATATTGTTCCAGTGTGGCGTTATCCACCGAACCGTCGCGCTCCATATCGCGCGCTGCCTCTCCGGCAATCTCCATAACGCGAATCAGGTTTTTGGTCGTATAGGCGCTGTTGAACGCATCGTAGGAAAGACTCTGCGTCGCCACGTAATCGACAACGTCGGCAAAGCGCTGCTCGGCTTGGGCCGTCGTGTAACCGTAGCTCATCATGCCGGCAACAACCGAGAGCGCTATCCCCAGCAGGGCGACAAGGAGCCATGCCCCTGTCGAACGATTGCCCCGCTCCTGAGCGGCGTGGTCGGGCGCATCGATCATGACAGGCCCTCCATATTCAAAAATGGCGAAGGGTCATCGAAGTACTTTGACACCAGGCGTTCCATGGTGCCATCGGCAAGCATTTCCTGGTAGGCACGGGTGAGCTTGACGTCGATGCCGCGCGTATCGTTGATATCGAAAGCGGTGCCCAAACCAACCTCTAGCAGCGGCTCATCCAAGATGCGATACGTCACACCATAGTCTTTTTCGTAGGTGAGCAGCGAGGACTCATGCGCGACAATGGCGTCGACCAGACCTTCGACGAGCGCCGGGTTCAGGTATGAGCGGTCCGAAAAGCAGTAGAGCTCTTTGATCTGCGGAACGTTTTCATTTGTACGATTGAGCAAAATGTCCTCGGGCTTGGTGGTGGACTGGACCGCCACGACCTTATCCTCAAGATCGGCGAGCGTGTAGATATCGCTCTGGGGATCGACCGCGACCACCTGGCGGCTCGCAAGGTACGGGCCGGCCCAACGATACTCGTTTTCGCGACCCGTCATGCTAAAGCTGCCCATGACGCAATCGAGCTCGCCGCTCGCCAGTAGCTCGTTCTTCTTTTCCCAATCGATCAGCTGGTACTTTGGCTTGTAACCAATGCGAGCCAAAGCCTCGGTCAATATCTCGACATCCAGGCCAACGATATCGCCGTACTCGTCGGTATACACAAACGGTGGATAGAGGTCGCTGCCGACGTTGAGCGTCTTAAGGTTGTCGTCTTTGGCTTGTGAGGCGTCCAGGCCTTCTAATGCAGACGTCGAGGCTCTGCCATTCGACCCGGAACAGCCGGCTATCGCTACGACAAAGGCACACGATACTGCAAGCGCGACAAACAACGATATGACAACCGAGCGACGGGGTCTTTTCATCGAGCTCCAGACGATCCTGTTTACAGACTGAAATGGTTAAAGATAATAGCAAACAAAACCACACGAGTGCCCAATTGTTACAGACGCTTTACCGTGTGGGGCCTTCCAGCCGACTTGGCAGAAGACCCCGCATGCAGTGCTCACTTACCGTGCATTAAAAACGTAGCGGTCCAGGCGGTCGCACGCTTCCTTTACGCGCGAAAGCGGCAGCGCCAGATTCACGCGAATGTGACAGGGCCCGTGGAACGGACGACCGTCCTGATACCCCACGCCCACGCGCGCCCCCTCGTCGAGCAGCCACTGAATATCGCGGCCATGTTCGCGGCACCACTCGGCGCAGTCCAGAAACACCATGTACGTGCCCTGCGGACGCGAATAAGACACGCCCTCAAAATGCTCGTCCACGTAATCGCAGAAGTACTCGATATTGCCGGCAAGCACCTGGTTGAGCTCGTCCACCCACTCGTAGCCCTGCGGCTGGTAGGCACCGATAAGCGCATGCATGGAGAGGACGTTCATCTCGTTGTAGTGGGTCTTGTTGGACACGGCGCAGATGCGGTCACGCAGCGTCTCGTTGTAGACAATGTGGTAGCTGCCGACAAGGCCCGCCAGGTTAAACGTCTTGCTCGGCGCATAGAGGGCGACCGTGCGCATGCGGGCATCCTCGCTCACCGACTGCGTCGGGATGTGCTTGTGCCCCGGCAGGATGATATCGGACCAAATCTCGTCCGAGATCACCACGCAATCGTGCTGGCGATAGATGTCCATGGCGCGCTCGATTTCGTCGCGCTCCCATACGCGCCCGCAGGGATTGTGCGGCGAGCAGAACACCGCGGCATGGATGTAGTTTTGGGCGAGCTTGCGCTCCATGTCCTCAAAGTCCATGCGCCACACGCCCTGGTCGTCGAGCTTAAGCGGGCTGTGGACAATACGATAGCCCGCGGCCTCGATGGACTTGGTAAAGCCGATGTAGGTAGGGCTGTGGACCAGCACCGCATCACCTGGCTGGACATACGCGCGTAGCGTCGACACGACACCGCCCAGCACGCCGTTTTCGTAGCCGATATGCTCCGGCGCCAAGTCCTCAACGCCGTTGCGACGGCTCTGCCATTCGATGATGCGGTCGAAGTACTCGGGACGCGGATTGAAGTAGCCAAACATGGGGTGCTGAACGCGCTTGATGATGTACTCCTGAACCGTGGGCACCGTGGCGAAGTTCATGTCGGCCACCCACATGGGAATGCGGTCGAAGCCCTCGTCGGGTGCGTTCGGAGCCATACCGGGGATCTCGCCCCAAGAGTCAACGGCGATGGCATCCATGCCGTGGCGGTCGATAAGCGAGCTAAAGTCGTATTTCATGCTGAGCTCCCATGCAAAGCGGACTATTTTGGTAGGCGTTATTGTCCACCAGCGTGGGCGGTTTTGGCGCGGGGTTTGGCGCTTAATTTGACGGGTGCGGACGAATGGCTGGTTAGTCTCGTGCGTCGTTGACGGCGACTACGGTTAGCTGGGTTTCGTCGACCGTAAAAGATATGTCGAGCCCGGCGTAAGCCAAGTGGTAAATGCGGTTTGGCTCGTGCTTGCTGCCTGCGCGGCGTGGGTCTTGGCGAAGGACTTCGACCAAGCCGGGGAGCTTTGCGGGCGGGACCATATCCTGTAGCGCTTGCGGAAACTCAACATCGAGCTCTTGCCACGGAGCATCCTCAATCCAGCCGCCGGTCGCATCCGGGTGACAGTCCGCAAACGGAATGTAGGGCTTAATGTCGTAGATGGGCGTACCGTCGCGCAGATCTGCTCCCAGCACATGGATGATGGGGCCGTCGTCGGTAAGCTCCACGCGGTCGAGCTTAACGCAGGTGAGACCGATGGGATTAGGGCGAAACGGGCTGCGCGTGGCAAACACGCCCACGCGCTCGGCTCCACCCAGACGCGGCGGGCGCACGGTTTTCGACCATTTTGCGTTGGTGCCGGACCTGTCCTGCGACTTGGCATCGGCAGCAATGTCCTTAGCCGTGCCGCCGGGCGTTCCGTTTTCGAAGCGCCACAGCAGCCATAGGTGAGAGAAGGAGTCC
Organism: uncultured Collinsella sp.; assembly: GCA_900549355.1. Taxonomy (GTDB): domain Bacteria; phylum Actinomycetota; class Coriobacteriia; order Coriobacteriales; family Coriobacteriaceae; genus Collinsella. The sequence continues at coordinate 9,375 of UROA01000006.1, forward strand.
AGACCCTCAACCGCTGCATTGGACGCAAATTCCGGCTCAAAAACGATGCGTCCCTGCAGATGAGGCGCCAAAAAGCTGTTGCGCGGAATGCCGAACTTCTGCGGCAGATCGGTATGTATGTGTGCGATAGGTTCCATGCCGGTCATTGTACGGCATGAAGGTGTGAGGCGTTGTGCGCAATTCTTCGCCGCGGTCCTCCGTCGTGCAACCAACGGTTGCTTGGAAGGGCGCCTGCCGCCGCGTATGCTTAAGCCGTCAACCAGCAGAAAGGAGCCGTTATGGCCTTTGCAGAAAAGCTCATTGCCATCCGTCGCGCCCATCACCTTACCCAAGAGCAGCTCGCCGCCAAACTCTTTGTCACGCGCCAAGCCGTCAGCCGTTGGGAGCGCGACGAGGTCACCCCGGGCATCGACATGATGAAGCTCATTGCCGCCGTAACCGGCGAGCCACTGTCCCACCTGCTCGAAATGCCCGAGCATTATTGTCAGAGCTGCGGCATGATACTCACGCCCGACGACTGCGGCACCGATGCCACAGGCGCCACGACCGACCATTACTGCAAGTGGTGCTACGACCACGGCAAGTACACCTACGACACCACCATGGAGGCAATGATCGAGGATTGTGCCCCTCGGCTGGCGCAAAACACCGGCATGTCGCTCGACGAAGCCGTCTCGCTCATGGGCGCCGTCCTGCCGCAACTGGAGCGTTGGCGCACCGTGCAGGAAAACGAGGAGCGCTACGGTGCCGAAGCCCGGGTGCGCTATGGCGATGAGGCTATCGATGCGGCAAACGAAGCGCTGCTGGACATGGACCCCGAGACATGGAACGACATGAAGGAACTTGAACGCGCTGTTCTGGGCCAGCTATCGATCGCCATGGGCGATGGCGATGCGGACGGAAGCGAGGCTCACAAGCTTGTCGCGATGCATCGTCGTTGGATTGGTCTCAACTGGGGACGCGAACCCCAGAACGAAGCATATCTGGGCCTCGCCCACGGCTATCTTGCCGACCAGCGCTTTATCGACTACTACGACAAGCCCTGCGGCACCGGAGCCACGGCGTTTCTGGTACAGGCCATCGAGTCGTCGTTGACGCGCGCATAGACTGCAGCGGCTTTGGGTATTTCAATCAAAACCGCAACCGATTGGAGACCTATGGCTACTAATCATGAGCTCGCGCTCTACGTTATGACCGGCTGCCCGTATTGCTTAAAGGTCAAGCGTTTCCTTGCCGATAACGGCGTGACCATTCCCGAGCGCAATATCTCGACCGATACCGAAGCCGAGCAGACACTCATCGCCGTCGGCGGAAAACGCCAGGTTCCCTGCCTGTTCATCGACGGCAAGCCACTCTACGAGTCGAGCGACATCATCGCGTGGGTCCAGAAGAACCTGCTCTAGTACGCGCATCCCGTCCGTCCAAGGCCCCACCCCATACGGCCTAAACATGCACACCAGCATCCAAAGTCGACATTTTTCGACATCTTTGGATGCTGGTGTACAGTTTTTGCGGGTAGTCATGGACGCTCTTAACCGGCTAATTGTTTGAGGCGACCTTTGGATCTCATCAGGAGCTACTATTTATAGCAAAATAAATGCAACCATAATGGCAACAGTACTCATATTTGCCCTTTTTTGACCACGACCCTCCAGAATAGTCGCTGAGAACGACACTAAATGACAAAATCCGGCACTTGGACGTTCTTATATGAGTAGCCATTGAAGGACACCTAACGACTACTCCCATTCGCGACACACTGTGTCGCGAATTAAGCTGGTCCCATTACCGAAGACCAGTGAGAGCTCCTGCCCAGAATCTCGATAGCTTAATAAAGCGCTCCCCTCCGGAAGTTCAATGAGCATCCAAATTCCAAGCTGAAAAGCAAAGGAGCATCGAAGCCGTCAATGCTCATTTCCTATCGAACACGCGGGTCAAAACAAGCTAATTAGCCTGATAAACTGTTTATATTTTTGTCTACAAAACTGTATACAAAAAGAGTATCCGTTGACCTGTGCTCGACATTATGCCGATCGATAGGAGGCGCTATGGACGCTAAGCAGCTCGAAAAGATGATGGGGTTTGCTCCCGGAGAGTCGGAGAAAGCCGCGAAGGCATACGAAAAAGATGAATGGCCGAAGGGTCGCACCATCAAGCTGGGAAGGCCGTCGATCTCCGATGAGCCAAGCGTCGTTATATCAGCACGTGTGGGCGAATCGATTCTTGAGGCGTTTGACGAAAAAGCCAAACGCCATGGGCAAACACGCACGGAGCGGCTCAGAGAGCTCATTACACTTGATGCACTGATTGCCTAGGCCCGCTCCCCCGTCGGACCCAAACATGTACGCCAGCATCCAAAGTCGACATTTTTCGACATCTTTGGATGCTGGCGTACAGCTTTTTGCTACATAGTCGTTGGGGACGTCCTTAAATGACCAGTCGTTAAAGAACGCCCCCGATGACTAGTTAGCCGTGGAAGCGAGCTGTGGGTGCAAGCGGCTGTTCGCGAAAGACGCGCTCGACGGCAGCGCGGTATTCGTCGACCTTTTTGGTCTTGCGTACGATCTTGTGGACGGTAGCGGGATCAGCGAAAGCGCACTTGGCGTAGAACCACCACTCCTTCATGCGGAAGACCGCATTGCCGCCAATCTCTTCTGCATATGCCGCAAACAGCGTGTCGTGGAAGCGCTGCAGCTCAGCAGCCGTTGCAGCAGGACCGCCCTTAACCATGCGAGCCAGCGCGGGGTTCGCGAGCAGGCCACGCCCTAGCATTACATGGCGTGTGTCGGGATAGGCCTCCGCCAGCGCGTCCATATCCTCAAGATCGAAAATGTCGCCGTTATAGGCCACCGGAAACGGCGCACGCTCCAGCGTCTCGCCGTAAAACTCCTTGCGCGGCGAGCCCGTATAACGGTCCTTCTGTACGCGCGGGTGCACAATCAGCTCTGCCAACGGCATGCGGCAATACAGATCGAGCACACGTTCATACTCGTCATCGCGTTCCAACCCCAACCTGGTCTTGACCGATACCGGCAGCGGAGAGCGCTCACACACGTCACTCAAGAGCACCTCAAGCTCGTCCAAGTTGCGCAAAAAGCCCGATCCCTTGCCCTTGGCGACAACCGTACCCGAGGGGCAGCCAAGGTTGAGATTGACCTCGCGGTAGCCCATGTCGACAAGCACCTGCGCCGCCCACACAAACTCGTCCGCGTTCTTGGACATCAGCTGAGGCACTACGTTGAGCCCCTGGTTGTTGGCAGGATCGATCTCCTTAAGCGCCTTGCCGCCAAAGCGGTTTCCCACCCGCGGCGGCGGCAAAAACGGCGTGTAATAGCAATCGAGCGCACCGAAGCACTCCGCATGCACGCGACGGAACACATGCCCGGTAATCCCCTCCATAGGGGCCAGCGAAAGGATCATCTACTCTTCTCTCATATCAACACAACAAAGGGGCCGTCCCTTTGTCACATGCATTATGCCTTGCGCTTCAGGCGATTCACAAGGAAGAGGTAGCTACTGAACGATGACCACCCTCCAGCCGCACCCCATACAACGAGGTCTAATACTTTTCCGAGAAGTGAACGAGTGAAAACGGGCCCCCGAAGCATCGGCACTTTCGAGATGCAATTTCCTGCGGTTTTGCCAGCCAAATCCTGCGGGTTTGACGTCTAAAAATGTCGATGCTTCGGAGGCCCAAGTATGGCCGTTCACTTCTCGGAAAAGTATTAGACCTCGATTTACATGCCACTCAATGTGACAAAGTGGCTGCTCCTTTGTCACATTCGATGAAAAAGGGCACCGATGTTAGTCGATGCCCCAAAGCGGCTGCAGGTTAAGCCCTACAGCGTATGTCTAAGACGAATCGAACTATTCGTCCCAGGAGAGGTTCTTACCAGTCTTTTTTGCCAGCAGCAAGAACAGGCCGATAATAACGTTGCATGCGATGCAGAAGATGAAGACGCCCTGGAAGGAGCCGACAAGCTCATAGACCTTCATCATAACGGGCATGCCAAAGGCGCCGACGATATAGCCCACGGAGCAGATCAGCGCGAAGATGCGACCGAAATCGCGGGAGCCAAAGACATCCATAACCAAAACGGTCAGGGCAGTGCCAGCGATGACGTACATTACGTCGTTCACGCCTGCTGCGAGGATGCTGAGCGTCGAGTTGCCGCTGCTCATCATGAGCATGACAAAGGAGAGGATGGAGACAGCGAGCCAGCCCAGAATGGCCTTCGTGCTGCCGAACCTATCGCAAGTGGTGCCGACGATCGGATTGAGGAACAGATCGAAGAGCGATGCAGCGGATACCATGAAGCCGCCCACCATGGGGCTAAAACCAACCTCGGAAGCATACGTCGGGAAGAGCTGGTTCATGCAGCAAGTGAGCTGAACGAGACAGAGGAAGCCGATGCAGAAGAAGAAGGCAGGCGACTTAATGGCGCGCGCATAGCTAACGCCACGCGTGCTATCCTCGGTCGTCTCCTCGGTCTCGGTGACCGTCTCGCCCTCGACGTAGCCATAGGGCAGCATGCCCTTGTCCTGAGGCTTGTAGCGGATGATCAGAATGGAAGCTGGGAGAATGAGCATTGCGGAAACACCGGCGAGCACCAGATAACCAGTTCTCCAGCCAGCGGCCTCGATGACAGAGGTGATGACGGGACTCATGATGAGCATGTAAATCGAGTTCACTGCCCAAGCGAGACCGATTGCCAGGCCACCAGATTTTTTGAACCACTGGTCAATAACGTCGGACATAGCGACGCCGGTGGTGAAGGCGAAGCAAACGCCAATCAGGGCGCCAGCGGCGATGAACATCCAGACTTCGGTGTAGAAGGCCATGCCTGCGCCGGCAGCGAGCAAAATAAGCTCGACAACGGGGAGCCAAACCTTGCCAACGACCTTGGGAATGAGTTTTCCGACAAACGGAAGAGCTGCCGCAAGACCAATGAGCGTTGCGGTGAAGTAATACGAGAAGATGGAATAGTCAAACCCGAACTCCTCGCACACGGGTGCGACGAAGGAGCCCGCGATGACGCTATAGGATCCGGTCGTGCCGGCAGACATAAGGCCGAGCGCGATTACGAGAACCCATGCGTAAACCTTGCTGCTCTTTAACTTTGCATTTTCCATTGACGCAGCTCCTAGAGACCCAGAAGGGCACACATAACGGCCTTGATGGTGTGCTGACGGTTCTCTGCCTCACGGAAGATGACCGAAGCGTTGGCCTCAAAGCACTCGTCGGCAATCTCGAAACCCTCGGTGATGATCTCGCGATGAAGGTCGTTCTTGCACTGGTCGAGGAGCATCTTGCCAACACGGTGATCCGCGTTGTGGACAGAGGGAAGCTCATGCATGCAGAAGATGTCGGGATTGTTGGTGCGCTTGCACAGCTCGCTGGTGACGCGATAGGGGTACAGAGACTCGGCATCGCCCAACCAGGAGTTGTAGTCGTCGGGATCCAGAACCTCTTCTCCGCACTCGGGGTTGATGTAGCGCCACTCCTCGGTAACGATAACGTCAACGCCATCCAGGGCATCGAGGTCAGAGGTGATGGTAAAGGTCCTATTGGGAGCGTACTTGGCGTAGCAGGCCTCCACCTCTTCGATCATTTCCTTGCACATCTGATGACGGAGGTCGTCGGGGCCGATGGCGAGGAAGTCCATGTCGAGCATAGCGCACAGACGGCCATACCACACTGGGGCGCCGGCGCAGTTGCCAACGAAAGCCATCTTCTTGCCGCGGCTCGTACGCAGACCGCCCCATTGCTCTTCCATCGTAAGAGCGTCAGCGAGCATCTGAGTCGGGTGATCGCCGAGAGTAAGGGCATTGATGACCGGGATGTCAACCAGGTCGGCGACGTCATAGAGGAACTGCTCGTCCTTCTGTGCGCGGTAGACGATGAGATCGTACATGCCGTTAAAGACGCGCATGGCATCCTTGACGGTCTCGCAGTCACCCATGTGGGAGTTGGTCAGATAAGTGAAGCCCATGCCCAAATCATTGCAGGAGGTCTCGAATGCGCAACGAGTACGGGTCGAGCCCCACTCAAAGTTGGCGAGGACGTTTTTGCCGGGGAAGTAGCGCTGGTCGACACCAGACTTCTTCTGAGCCTTAAGGTTCCAGGCAAGATCGATGAGATAGCGGAAATCCTCGGAGGAGAGATCATGGATGTTGATGTAGTCGCGACCGCGGAGGCTGTTGTTCATGCCTATTTCCTTTCGAATTATTATCAAAATTATTGTTGAATGTGTCCCCGAGGAAAACACGGATATCCCTCGGGGAGCGGTACATGTGGCGCCTAAGCCAAAGAGCGCAGGCTCTAAGGCTCACTAACGACTGGCCGCCACGTCCTTAGTCCAGCAGTGCACGCCGCCGCCGGACAGGTTAAGCGCGAGGGAATCAATCATGATGACTTTGCGATCGGGGAAGCAGCTCTCAAGAACTGCCTTGGCCTGCTCATCCTTCTCTTTCACGACCTCGCTCATGCCCTCGTGGTAATAACGCTGGCCAAGAACGACGCCGTTGCAAATCAGGAAGTTGCAGTAGCTCGCTGCGGCGTAGAAGTGGACGGGGCCCTCGGGCCAGGGGGTGCCATCCATAAACTTGCCGCCCATTTCGTCGATGAAGCCCTTATAGAGCTCGTAATCTTCATCGCCAGGGGCGATAACGACTTCAATAGGCTCGGCGGTGGGCATACGAACGATCTCGAAGGGCTTGCCCTCCCAGTCCGTTTCGTTGCTCAGGATCTCGTAGGCTGCCTCAATGCGGCGACGAGACTCTGCTCCAGCCTTGCTCGAGGCTGCCTCTTCATCGGACACCTCGGCAAGAAGAATCTTGTTCGGAGTGATAAAGCGACACATCTCATCAATGTGAGCTGCAAAGCTCATGCCAAAGACGGGAGTTCCGTCTTCCTTCTCGTCGAGGATGCCCAGTCGATAGTCGTCGTCCTCGAGCATAGGCTGCGGAAGCCAGATAACCTTGTTGAGGTTGTAGATGCGCTTATACTCGGCCTCTACTTCCTCTTTCGTGAACTCGGGATTACGCTTGCGGCATTCCGTGTCCTCGATGGCGATCAGAGTGCCGTGACCGTCAAACTCGCGGTCGCCGCCCTCCGAAACCATTTCGGAATTGACGATATCGAAGCAACCGAGCGCAACCGCCATGTGAACGGCTGCCTTACGTGCGGACTGGCACTCCGGGGAGTTCTTGTCCCACACGCCGTAATAGGTCCAAGCGGGGTTGACCATATAAGAATGGCCCTTGTCGTCGACCATGATGCTGGGACCGTTGTCGCGGACATAGAAGTTGGAGTCTTCGAACTGCGTGATCTCGATGCGATCGAGATCAACCCCCTCCTCCTTCAGGCGCGAGCAAGCCTCCTCATAGGAGCCGGGGGTGCCGCAATTGAGGTTGACCGTAACGTCGCCATACTCGAGCAGAGCCTTGATCACGTCAACGCAGGGCTGGCGGTTATCGTAGCCCTCTGCACGGATGTAATCGGGAAGCCATGTCACATAGACGTTGGAGCGCTTCTCGAACTCGCCCGGCATACGATAGTTCTCGTACATGGTTGGTCCTTCCGTCGGGTTTCCCGCGATGCTGTCCGGCCGCGACAATAGCTGGGTTTCACCTGCTATAGTACTACTATACCTACCGTTCGGTAGATAATTTTGAATAATTGCCGCTCGCCTACTGATACATACCGTTCGCCGTATATAGTGGTCATGTTTGGACACGAATTGATGTTCCGTTGCCATCCTTAATAATGTTGGTAGTGCGGAAGTGATTTGCAATGGAGAAATGCAGCGTGAGCACAAGAAAAAAAATATTGGACGCAATGTACGATCTTGTGGCAGAAGTCGGTTATGACAAAGCGTCTATCGGAAAGATTTGCGACTTTGTCGGTATATCCAAGCCGTCGGTGTACTACTACTTTCCCTCAAAAGAGGAGATTTTCACTACGCTCTTGGACAGCATGTTTCCGACCATTGACTATCAGCGCGACTACTCGCTAATAGTCGATAGGGACGGGTTCAAGGCCGCGCTTATCGAGCTCGGCAATTCAGTTATAGGTGGCTATCGAAGCGATGAAAAGCGCCGGCGCGTGCTGGCCGAGGTTAGCGTTCAAGCAAATCGAATTCCTGCAGTTCAGGAACGTCAAGCGACGGCGACCAAACGAACCATGGATGCGCTTAAAGACATCCTTCTTCATGGTGTAGAGATTGGCGCGTTTTCCGATAGCGCCGACGTAATGCTCTACGTACAAATTCTTTATACCGTTCTGGAGGGAGCAAGCAATACGGTCGCTCAAGGTGAGGATATTGATGAGAAAGCGGTTTGGGCGGGAATAGTCGAGCTTATGTTCAAATAAACCAGCCAAGCTGAAGCGCATGTTGGCACCCATGGTGCCTGCGGGCAACCTTTAAAACGAAAACAGGGGTCGACTCCAGTCTGGCTTGGAGTCGACCCCTGTTGCATGGCAATCTATGCCGATGCAAATCGGCGCTTATTACTTTTCAGCAGCCTTATTGAGAAAGCCGGAAACGATAGCAAACGCAGCAATCATAAGGTTGCAGGCAATGCAGAAGATAAATACTCCCTGGAATGACCCTGCCATGCCGTAAACCTTCATCATGACCGGCATTCCAAAAGCACCGACGACATAGCCCGCTGAGCAAACGATCGAATAGATCCTTCCAAAATCGCGTGATCCAAAGAGCGAGAGGAGAAGCATCGGCATTGCGGTTCCAACGATGGCGAACATGACATCGTTTACACCAGCTGCAATGATGGAAACGGTCTCATTGCTTCCGCCAATGATAAGAAGCAGGAATGAAAGAATGCTGACACCTGTCCATGCGACCGTTGCTTTAATAGCGCCAAGCTTGTCGCATGTTTTGCCCACGAAGGGATTTAGGAAGATATCGGAGAGTGAAGCTGCCGAGACCATTAAGCTTCCTACGATAGGATTGAAACCGACCTCGCTTGCATAGGTTGGAAACAGCTGGTTCATGCAGCAGGTGAGCTGCGCCACGCAAAGCAAGAGGACACAGAGAATAAAAGACGGCGTTTTCGCGGCATCGCGGAGTGCCATGCCCGAAAGGACATCTTCCTGCTCATCGGCGCTGCAGCTCTCATGGGTTTCGGAGGCGGTCTCTCCGTACGGAAGCATATTGCGATCAGAGGGGTTAAGGCGAATGATAAATGCGCTTGCAGGCAAAATCATAGCTGCAGAAACGGCCGCAAGCACGATGTATCCCGTACGCCAGCCTTGCTGCTCGATGACCAGTGTAATGACAGGACTCAATAACAGCGTGCAGAGAGAATTAACGCCCCAAGCGAGGCCGATGGCGAGACCGGACGATTTGCTGAACCATTGGTCAATGACATCGGACATGCAGACGCCCGTTGTAAACGAAAAGCAGATGCCGATCACTGCGGCGGAGACGGTGAACATCCAGACCTCGGTGTAGAACGCCATTGCGGCGCCGGCGGCAATAAGGACAAGTTCAATGCAAATATGCCATGGTTTGCCGATTACTTTTGGAATGAAGCGACTCAAAAGCGGAAGCCCAAGCGCAAGGCCAAGAAGAATCGCGGTGAAATAGAAAGAAAAAGAAGTGTAGTCAAAGCCCAGATCTTCACATACTGGAGCAACGAATGAGCCGGCAATAATGCTATATGTGCCAGTTGTTCCGGCGGACATTAAGCCGAGCGCAATAACGACGACCCAAGCAAATGCGCCGCTTTCACGGAGACAATCTTTTTTGGCTGGTGTGGTGAGAGTCATGGTTGCTCCATTTCTATCGGCAATACATCCTATATGCCTACCGATAGGTATATAAACCAGAGGGCTCTTCGTCAAGCATTAAGCGGGGAGAGGGAGTTCTTAACCTGCCGAACGGTAATTAGACCCCGATTTCGCAATGGTCTCAATATGACAAAGGGACTGTCCCTTTGTCACATTATTCGGAGCGCAGGGCTTCGACAGGGTCCTTCTTGGATGCGCTGCGGGCCGGCAGCAGGCCAGCGACAACCGTCAGCAGCACCGAAATTGCAATGAGCACCAGCGCATCCTGCACGGGCAGACTCATTAGGTTGGGGACCTGCTTGGCCGCAAGCGCCCAAGCATTGACCGGGAAGCTCACGGCCACCACGACGACAACAGCAAAGACGCCGGCAATGAGGCCCTCGATAAAGGTCTCGGCGTTGAACACGTTTGCCACGTTACGCTTCGACGCGCCGATCGCGCGCAGAATGCCAATCTCCTTTTTGCGTTCCAGCACGCTGATGTAGGTGATGATGCCGATCATGATGGAGCTCACCACCAGGCTGATACTCACGAATGCGATGAGCACCAAGCTGATGGTGTTCACGATGTCGGTCACCGAACCCATGATGATGCCCATGTAGTCGGTGTACGAGATTGCTTGTTCGTCGTGGCCGGCGGCTTTGACCTGCTTGTTGTACGCGTCGATGTGATCGAGCACGCGCTCCTTGGCCTCAAAGTCGCGCGGGAAAATCTTGACCGAGATGGGGTCTGCCTCGTCCGCATAGCCCAGTGTGGTCAGATTGTTATCGTAGGTGAGCTTCGACGCCTTGGCATAGCTCATCATGAGCGAACTCAGGTCCTCGGCGTCCATGTTGAAGTGAATGGCATTGGCAAAGGCGCTCGCATCCACGTGCATGGCGCTCGCCAGGTTGGCAAAACTCGAAGACATCTGCGTCGCCATCTGGTCCATAAGCCCCGCTGCGCCCGCCTTGAGCTGGGACGATACCGTCGACGCTATCTGCTCGCTGATTGCCTTCATCACCTGGTCCATAGCCTGCTGCAGATACGGAGCCAGCTGCTTTTGCACATAGTCGGTCATCGCCTGTTGCAGGCGCTCGGCCAGGGCATCGCCGCCGAGCGCCCTGAGCTGAGCTAAGCACTGCTGCGCTGCGGCATTATTCTCAAGATACGTCGAGAATGCGGCAGAGAGCTTTGACGCGTCCTTAAGATCTTCGGGCGACAGCGCCTTAAACTGATCAGACTGCAAAAAGCCCTCAAACAGCTGGTTGGCTAGTGTTCCCACCTGCTGCATTTGCTCGGGCGTGAGTTCCAGACCGTCAAAGATACCCGAGAAATCTGGGGTTGGCGCTTTTGCCATGATGTCGCTGAAGTCGATGTCCTTGCCAACGCCCGAAAGGTCAATGTCCAGCCCGGACAAGTCAAGACCCGACAGGTCCATACCGCCGGCCGCACCCGAAAGTGCAGACGTATCGAACGAGAACGCGCTCTTGAGCGCCGCCTCGTCCACACTGAACATGCTGCCCAGATCCACGCCTTGCTTGGCCTCGCCTTGCAGTTCGTCGAAGGTTTTGCCCGTAAAGACATCCGTCTCGGGGTGGTCGAGTTGCTCCTGCACAATCTGCGAATCGGCGGCGCGCTCCATAAGCTGGCGAGTCAGCGCATGCGTATAGGCAATGCCCGGAGACAATGCGCTCGCGTTGGCCGTCTCGTTAGGTCGCACCACGCCCACAATGTGCACGTCGATACCGTCGGCAACCTTGGCGGCCATAAAGTCGGCATCACCAGACATGTCGGTCCATATGCCGGTCTCTTCGTTTTTGCGATACGCATCGGCCGGCGACAGCACCTTAAACGTCGTGGACAGCGCATCGTCGTAGGTAAAGTCGGTACCGGTCTCGGGCGTCTCAATCTTACCGTCAGCCGTCATGGCGCTGTTTACCAGATCGTTGAGCTCATCGATATCCAGCGCACCGATGCTATAGAGCGTGTAGTCGCCCACCGTACCGCGGCTCGAAAGCACCATCACGGCTTCGTTGGCAGACGTGGGCCAATGACCGGCGACGACATCGTACTGGCTGTCGAGCAGGCTCTGGTCGTCAATCATCTCGTTAAAGACTGAGGTTCCCATGGATTCCATGTTCACCGTTGCCGCCGAGCTCGCGCCTCCGCTCATGGCCTCGGTCATGGCGTTGGGAACAAGCCGAACGGGTTTCTCGTCACCCTTACCCGCACGATAGACAACCGGCGTCACACCGTAGCCGTACTGAATGGCGTTGACCTCTTTATCGATGCCGTCGCCACCGGCATCGAGCCATGCCTTAAAGCTCGTCATGTCGTTGGACTTAACGCTTGCAAACATGTCCTTTACGGCCGTAACCACGGGGATCTTATCGGTTCCCTTAGCCTTGCCGCCGGCGCTGTCGTCGGACGAATCCTCGCCGTTGGACGCTTCGTCATCCGTGGCCCCCTGCCCGCCCATCATGGACGACAGGTCGTAATCCTGCTTGGAAATGGTGAGCGGGTAGCTCGAGAGCGTATCCTCCTCGACCTTTTTGATGTAGCCGTTTACGCCATTGGACAGCGCCAGAATCGCCGCGATACCGATAATGCCAATCGAGCCCGCAAAGGCCGTCATGGCCGTGCGGCCCTTCTTGGTCATGAGGTTTCGGGCAGAAAGCCCCAGCGCCGTCACAAAGCTCATCGAGGTTTTGCGCGTGGGCTTAGCCTCGCGACGCGCGGCGTCAGCGACATCAAAAGAATCGGAATCGTCGGTGATCTTGCCATCCGCCAGGTTGACGATGCGCGTGGCGTATTGGTACGCCAGCTCGGGATTGTGCGTGACCATGATGACCAGGCGGTCGCGCGCAACGTCCTTAAGCAAGTCCATGACCTGCACGGACGTTGTAGAGTCCAAGGCACCGGTCGGCTCGTCTGCCAGCACGATCTCGGGGTCGTTGATCAGGGCACGGGCGATGGCCACGCGCTGCATCTGCCCGCCCGATAGCTGGCTCGGGCGCTTGTTAACATGCTCGCCCAGGCCGACTTTCTCCAACGCCTCGCGTGCACGCTGGCGGCGCTCGGCATGCCCCACGCCCGTGAGCGTGAGCGCCAGCTCCACGTTTTCCAAAATGGTCTGATGCGGAATGAGGTTATAGCTCTGGAACACAAAGCCGATGCGGTTATTGCGGTAAGCATCCCAATCGCGATCGTGAAAGTCCTTGGTCGAAATGTCATCGATCAGCAGGTCACCGGAATCGAAATGATCGAGCCCACCGATAACGTTGAGCATCGTGGTTTTACCCGAACCCGAGGGACCCAGAATGGCCACGAACTCGTTATCGCGAAAAGACAGGCTTACGTTGTCGAGCGCCACCTGCGTAAACGACTGCGTAACGTACCTTTTGCAAATGCCTCTGAGCTCCAGCATGGACGGCAACCTCTCCTGCACGGGCGCACTTGCCCGCTCTCCTCCACCGTTCGTATTCGACGCGTTTGTCCTACTCTATCCCCATTTTTCACCGACACCAGTGAGGAATGTAGGGAACCGCATCAAAAAACGAACGGGACGGCGTCCAAAAAAGAGGCCCCAAGTGGGGCCTCTATATGGTGGAGATTATCTTGAAAGGCAGCGGACCACTCCGCACAGCGACACACGATCCTCGCGATGCTTTACGTGTTTTTTACTGCTCGCTATTTGCAATCGCCTGGTCGATAAGTTTGTCGAGTGCTGCGCGCTGCTCGGCGGAGCTGATGGCTCCCACGATTGGATCCCCTACGATGTTGCCATTCTGATCGATGACATACGTTGTCGGGAACGAGAACAAATTTGACGTAAACTTACCGGCCTCGCTATCCGACTTGAACCAGATGTTCTTATATGTCACGCCCTTCTTGCTCAGCACGTCCTTGGCATCTGCAATCTCACCCTTGTTGCCATCAAGCGTAAAGGAATTGACGCCCACGACCTGGCCGCCCTTCTTGGCAAGCTCCTTATTCAGGTCCTCAAGGTCGCCCAACTCACCCACGCACGGCTTGCAAGTGGTGAACCAGAAGTTCATGACGGTGACCTTGTTCTTAGAGAACAGCTCGTCGCTGCTCACGTCGTTGCCATCTAGGTCTTTGCCCGTAAAGCTGGGGAACTTCGTCGCCTCGCTCGAAGCATTGGCACCAGCCGTCATGCCAGCGGTCGAAGCGTCGACGCTCTCGCCTGCGCTCGGCGTGCTTCCACAGCCGGGGAACTCCTTCTCCAAGCTCTCGAGCTTGTCCTCGATCTCCTTGATCTGCTGTGCACCGGCCTTGAGCGTCTTAAGCTCATCCGCCGTAAACTTATCCTTGGCGCCGTCGATGGTCTTGAGCAGGAAATCGCCGTAATTGCTGCCGTCCTCAATCATTGTCGAGTCTTTATTTGCCGCATTGAATACCTTTTCCCACAGCGCATTATCACTCGAAAAGATATCGTTCTCCTTCTGCATGAGCTTCGCATACAGCTCGGCGGCCTCGTCGGCATTGGCCGGCTTCTGCGCAGTGAGTTCTGCGATCTTAGGATCGGAGCTCGCAGATTCGCTCGCATTGCCACCGGGCGCCGAACATGCCACAAGGCACAAGGCCAATACCGGCACCATAAACAGGGCCGCAATCTTAGAAAGCTTCATAGTCATTCCTCCGTTTTGTCGAAGCTTGTTTACTTTTTATCGGCGGTCAAGGGAAGCTTTTCCGCCGACACATCCAGGCCATAGCGATAGCTGATGGCATCGACAGGACAGGCCCCGATGCACTTTCCGCACCGGATGCATTCGGCATGATTGGGCGCGCGGACCACATCAACGTCCATCTGACAAACCTTTGAGCACTTGCCGCACGAGACACATTTGCATGCATCGACCCGGATCCCCAGTAGGGACACCTTATTCATGAGCGCATAGAATGCGCCGAGCGGACAAATCCATTTGCAGAAGGGGCGGTAGAACAAAACGCTCAGCACTACCACGGCAATGAGAACGGCAAGTTTCCAAGTAAAGAGATGTCCCAACGCAGATCGAATGCCGGCATTAGCAATGGCCAGTGGAATGGCGCCCTCGAGCACGCCCTGCGGACAGATGTACTTACAAAAGAACGGGTCGCCCATGCCCACGTCGTTAACCACCAAGACGGGCAGCAGCACCACAGCAAACAGCAGCACGACGTACTTGATGTACGTGAGCGGCTTGAGCTTTTTCGTGGAGAACTTTTTGCCGGGAATCTTGTGAAGCAGCTCCTGAAACCAGCCAAACGGGCACAGAAAGCCGCATACAAAGCGTCCCAGCAGCACGCCGAGCAAAATGAGCGTACCGGTAACATAGTAAGAAAAGTTGAACTTCGATGAACCTACCACCGACTGGAACGACCCGATGGGGCACGCACCCGATGCCGCGGGGCACGAATAGCAATTAAGTCCAGGTACGCAGACTGTTTTTCCCGCGCCCTGATAGATGCCGCCTTTGGCAAAGTTTGGCAGGTGAATGTTGGTAATAAGTGTTGCCGCCGCCTGAATGAATCCGCGAAATCGGGCCAAAACATGCGACGCAGTGTTTTCTCTTTTATCCAATTCCGATACACTCCAAGCACAGCCTAATCGCTTTGGCCAGCACGGCATCCGCCTCGCCACGCATAACGCCAAAGCACACCATGGCAATTCCGACGATCAACAAAGCGACCTGTACCATGGGTTTTACCGCTTTGAACAACTCGACCACTCCTTTCGTTACGCGACCATTGGACCATATCGACTATAAAATCCGTGTTAAGCGCGATTTGGAATGTGCAAGGAGACTGTTATGCGTATTGTGATCGTCGAAGACGAGCGAGCACTGTGCGATGCAATCGCACGCAGCTTGCGAAACTTGGCGTACAGCGTCGACTGCTGCCACGACGGGCAGGAGGCGCTCGACCTGCTGGGCGTCGAAGTCTTTGACCTCGTGGTACTCGACCTCAACCTTCCCCGTATCGATGGCATGACCGTGCTCAGGGAACTTAGGAAAACCGACTGCGAGACCAAGGTGCTGATTCTGTCCGCACGTGGCGAAGTATCCGATAAAGTCGACGGACTCGATGCCGGCGCCAACGATTACCTTACCAAGCCGTTTCATCTTGACGAGCTTGCGGCAAGGATCCGCAGCCTTACCCTCAGGCGCTTTGCACAAAGCGACATAGTATTAACCTGCGGAAAGCTCCGCTTTGACACCAAGGCGCGCATCGCTTCCGTGGACAGCGAGGCCCTATCTCTTACGCGCAAGGAAACGGGAATCTTGGAATACCTGATGCTTAATCAGGGGCGTCCGGTAAGTCAAGAGGAGCTTATCGAGCACGTTTGGGATAGCAGCGTGAACAGCTTTAGCAACGCAACCCGCGTTCACATCTCCTCACTCCGCAAAAAGCTGCGCAGCGCTTTGGGATACGACCCGATTCGCAATCGGATTGGAGAGGGCTACGTTATGGAGGATGGAGAATGAAAGGGCTTTCGCTGCAATGGCGCATAACGATTATGACGGCACTGCTGACGTGCGCGGCATGCGTGCTGACGAACTGCCTGGTCGGCTATACGGGCATGCGCTACATGGACGCCATCGGCAGTGACATCTCGGCCCTTAACGCAGCCGGCGAAGACTCGCCCCAGGCGTTCGACCCAACGAAGGGGAGCCTCGATGACGAGGTCACGATCGTCGTAAACGACGCACAGGAGTCTTTTGGCACGACAGCCTGGTACATCACGGCTGGAGTCACACTCCTTGGCGGCGTGCTGGCATACTTTGTGAGCGGCCGTGCGCTCAAACCGCTACGGGCTTTTGCAGCCCAGGTTGAGCGTGTGCAGCCTGACAACCTAAGCGAAATCAGACTCAATGAAGATGTGCCCACCGAGCTACAACGATGCAGCGCCTCTTTCAACGACATGATCGCCCGTCTTGGCGAAGGGTTCTCTGCACAGCGTCAGTTTACCGGCAACGCCGCACACGAGCTGCGCACCCCGCTCGCCCTTATGCAAGCACAGATTGAACTATTCATCTCCGAGCACTCCGGTTTGCAAGCCGAAACAGCCGAGCTGCTCGGCCTGCTACAAGAACAAACTGAGCGCATGTCTCGAATGACCAAGGTATTGCTCGAAATGAGTGAGCTCCGCAGCGTTCCTTGCGAGGACGATGTCGAACTTGGCCCCTTGTCCGAAGAGGTCCTCACCGACCTTGCGCCACTTGCCGAAAATAAGGGCATAGCCCTCAATTGTGCTGGAGACGCTTTAGTAATCGGGAGCGACACGCTCCTCTATCGGCTGGTGTTTAACCTGGTCGAAAATGCCATCCGTTACAGCCGCTCCGGCTCGACTGTCAACGTCTCCATCTGCGACAACGACAGCCACGTGTTCCTGCGAGTCGAGGACCAGGGCCCGGGAATACCCAAGCAGTACCGTGAGAGCATCTTCCAACCGTTCTTTCGCCTGGATAAATCCCGCAGCAGGGCATACGGCGGCGCAGGACTCGGGCTAGCGCTCGTTTGGGAGATTGCGGCGCTTCACGGTGGCACGGTAGAGGTCGAAGCAAGTTCCGAGAACGGAACCGTGATGCTCGTAAGCCTCTCAAAGGGGGCCACCACGTGATCCGACTGTCCAGGAATCCCACTCGACATTGTGAAACGCGTCCCAAAACTTGGACATGAGAAATGGAAGACAGTGGAGTGGGTATGATGAATTGGACACCTATTTAAGAGCGAAAGGTGTTCAAGATGACCCAAAGAAGAAAGCGATACGACAGGCAGTTCAAGGTCT
>UROA01000007.1 GCA_900549355.1 uncultured Collinsella sp.
CTGCCAGCGGGGGGGGGGTTTTGGCCACGGCAGAGCCGCTAGAGCCCTGCTGGCCAGCGACAGGCGGCCAAGTCGACGTGCATGGGATCGGTAAACGTCACGCCCTCCCCCATTAAGAGCTCACGCTGAGCATCGGGACCGCCAAAAGCAAAACCCTCGCATATGCGCCCGTCAGCAAACACCACGCGGTGACAGGGAATCTCGCCGGGGCGCGGATTGCTATGCAGGGCATACCCCACATACCGCGCGCTTCGCGGACGACCGGCAAGCAGCGCCACCTGACCATACGTGGCGACCATCCCCTCAGGGATCTGCTCGACCACCTCGTACACCCGCTCAAAAAAGCCCTCAGACGCCAACATGCGCTCCTTTCAACCGAAACCAGCATAAACCACCACAAAGGTGCCTGTCCCCTTTGTGGTGGTTTTGACCGGATAGCTAGTTGGCGGGGCGGAAGAAGGCTACGGCTACGGCGCCGGGACCCACATGGGTGCCGATAGTGGCGCCAATGGTGTGGATGGGAAGCTCGCTTTCGGCATGGCCGGCCCACAGAGCGGCGCTGTCCTCGATGTACTTCTTGAGCACGGCGTCCGAAAGGCCCGTATAGCCGAGCGCCAGCGGCATGGAGAAGTCGACGCCCCCCGCCTGCTCAACCTTCTGGTTCAACAGGTTTCGACCGTTCTTGGAACCGCGCGCCTTGCCCAGCTGCACGATGAGGCCGTCCTCGGCGGCCACGACCGGCTTCACATTGAGCAGCGTGCCCACAGCGCCCGCCGCGGCAGACAGACGGCCTCCGCGCACCAGGTACTCCAGCGTCTCGAGCAGGCCGATAACCACCACACGGTCGCGCACGGCCTCGACCGCCGCCGCGATCTGGGCCGCACTACGGCCATCGTCCACCAGGCGCAGCGCATACTCGACCAGCACGCGCTCGCCCAAGGTCACGTTATTGCTGTCCACGACGAACACGTCGCCGCCCGGCGCCTCGGCAAGTGCCGTACGAGCGCTCTGGTTGGTGCCCGAAAGCTTGGCGCCCACGGTAATGATCACCGCCTCATCGCCGGCCTCACGTGCTTCGGCAATCGCCTGCGAAAAGGCGTACGGGTTGACCTGACCGGTCTTGGGCAGCTCGTCGCGCTCCACGAGCATCTCGTAAAAGCGCTGGTGATCGATGTCGACACCATCCATGTACACGTCGGTGCCAAAGGTGACGGACAGCGGCAGAACACGCAGCGCGGGGTGCTCAGCCGGCGTCATATCGCTCGCGGAATCGGTAATAATGCGGACGGACATAGCGAATCCTTTCTTGCGCAGATCTCGCGCAGGGAATTTTGACAACAATATCCCGGCACGGCATGCGCGCTCAAACGGGACGATGCAATTGTTGGCTGAAAGCTAGCGCCAGCGCGGCTCTAGATCTCGCGCAGAGTGTTGAGGATCGTACGCAGCGACGCGTACATCTGCTCGCGCTGCTCCACGCCCATGGCCTTACCGGTGGTGTCGAGAACTTCGCGAATGATGCAATCGGCCTCGCTCATGCTCTCGCCGCCCAGGGCAGTCAGGCGAACCGGAGCGCGGTACTTGACGGCAGCATCGCCCGAGTCGTCGACCTCGACGTAGCCACCCTCCTCCAGATGTGCCAGTGTACGCGAAACGGCGGCACGGGTAACGCCGGCCATGCGGGCGAGGTCGGCGCCAGTCAGGCCGTCCTTGCTGCGCTCAAGATAGTACAGGCACATGACGTCGGAGCCCTTGAGGCCCAGCCTTGCACCTTCGGACGTCTTGATGCGCTGAATCTCCTTGTAGAGGCCGCTGATCAGTCCGACAAAGTCCTCAAAACGTGTCTCGTCGTTCTGCTGCATGGGAGACGACCGCCTTTCGCTTACATGATGCTAACGGGTAAACATCTTAGCCGCATGTCCGGACCCCCGTACCCAAATATCTCAATTGTTAACCCATCAACATAAAAACCACCACAAAGGGGACAGGCACCTTTGTGGTGGTTAGGGGCATCAATAGGTTCTAGGCGCCGCTACAGCTCCACGCAGGGATTGTCGCGGGTCACTAGGGTCTTAACGACGACCGTCGCTCCCAGATAGCGCTCGAGCAGCTCGGCCAAGCGATCGATCGCGGCCTGGCAATCCCCCATCCGCTCGGGCTCCACGCACTCAATCGCCAGAAATGCGTCCGCCGAATCGTCGGACAGAGCCGTGCGAACGCCGTCGCGCCAGTTCCAGCAACGGCACACGGCGCCCGCATCATCGATATAGGCAAGCTCACCGGGCAGCGTCGGATCATCTGCCTCCTCGCCAAGTGGCAAGAACGCGTCGCCGCCGTCGGTCACCGCCAGGCGCAGATTGCCCTCAATAGCATGCAAATCTTCGCCGCCAACGGGCAACGCATAAGTCAACGAAATCGTGTTGTAGATATCCACCGCCGGCGTAATGTGTCCGACCGGCTTGCCTTTGAGCACGCGCTTGAGCAGGTTCTCAACTGAGCAACGCGCGCCCTTCTTGGTCTTGAACAGGCGATACGCCTCGCGCCATGCCTTAACCGGCGCGTTCTCGCTGATGGTATCGCTTGTCAGATGGCGCTCCACATCGGTGTTGGCGCGGTCAAGCAGCGCGGCGATCGCATCCACATCCTCCTGAGGAATCTGCGCCGCGGGCTTCATACCCTTTACGACCACGACGCCGACCGCCGCCTGCGGAAACAGCTCCCAAAACGAATCCTCGGCAACGAAACTCTTCATGTGCTCTCCCTTCATAGCGTGCGCCCGAGCCCGGGCGCCTAAACAAAAAGCGCCCTCACAGCGGCCACCTTCAAAGTCCTACGGTGCCGCCACAAGAGCGCTTACGCTGCCCCCATCCGGAGAAGGGGGCGATATGTCAGGCGTATTGTAACCTGAGTCATCCGTCCAAGCAAAACCACCACAAAGGTGCCTGTCCCCTTTGTGGTGGTTTTGAACTCGCGGCGACGCTAGTGGCGGAGTCCCAGCAGGCCGCGGCCGCGATGACGGGCCTCGGCGGGCACCTGGGCGTGCGGGCCGGCGGCTTTGACGGACTCGGGCAGGTGCGAGTACTTCTTCTCGAAGTTCTCCTCGAACATCACGGCTAGGTTGTGCGCGGCCTCGTCGTAGCGCGTGGTGCTCTGCCAGTATTGGCGCGGCACCAGGATGCCGTCGGGCACACCGTGGCACGTAGTGGGAATGTCGACATTAAAGATATCGTCGTGCAAGAACTCGCTGTCCTCGATGGTACCGTCGAGGGCGCGGGCCACCAGGGCGCGCGTGTAGGCAAGCTCGATGCGATGGCCCACGCCATAACCGCCACCAATCCAGCCAGTATTGACCAGGTAAACGCGCGTGCGACCGTCGGCGATACGCTCGCCGAGCATCTTGGCATAGACCATGGGATCGAGCGGCATAAACGGTTCGCCAAACAGTGAGGAGAACGTGGGCGTGGGCTCGGTGACGCCGACCTCGGTGCCGGGGATCTTGGCCGTAAAGCCCGTCACAAAGTGATACATGGCGGCGTCGGCGGTCAGGCGCGAGATGGGCGGCAGCACGCCAAAGGCATCGCAGGTCAAAAACAACACGACGCTCGGAGTGGTGCCCATGCCCTTGGTCCACGCGTTGGGAATGTGCTCCACAGGGTAGGCCACGCGCGTATTGTGCGTGATCGAGACGTCGTCGTAGTTGGGCTTGCGGCCCTCGTCGAGCACCACGTTTTCGCAGATGGCGCCAAAGCGAACGGCATTGAAGATCTCGGGCTCGTGGAACGCATCCAAGCCCTCGCACTTGGCGTAGCAGCCGCCCTCGATGTTGAAGATGCCCATGTCGGACCAGCCGTGCTCGTCATCGCCGATCAGCAGGCGCGTGGGGTTGGCCGAAAGCGTGGTCTTGCCGGTGCCCGACAGGCCAAAGAACACGGCGGTCTCATGCGTGACGGGGTCCATACTGGCCGAACAATGCATGGGCAGAACGTCGTCCTCGACGGGCAGCAGGTAATTCATAACGCTGAAGATGGACTTTTTGATCTCGCCGGAATAGCCGGTGCCCGCGACCAGAATCACGCGCTCCTGGAAGTTGATGACCACGGCGGCGCTGGAGTTGAGGCCCTTGATGGCAGGGTCGCACTGATAGCCCGGTGCGGCAAGGACGCAGAAGTCCGGCTCGCCGGTGCGTGCAATTTCGCGGGCAAGCGGGCGGGCGAGCATCTGCTTAATAAAGAGCGCCTGGCTGGCACGCTCACAGGCGACAAGCAGGCGGCGCGTATGGTTGCGGTCGGCACCGGCCATACCGCGAGTGACGAACACATCACGCTCGTTGAGATAGTCGACGATGCCGGCCTTGATGACCTCGTAGCTCTCGACAGACAGCGGGCGGTTGACAGCGCCCCAGGCAATCTTGTCGTGCACGTCGGGCGTATCGACGATAAAGCGGTCGTTGGGCGAACGCCCAGTACGCTCCCCCGTCTCGATCACCAGTGCGCCGTTGGAGGCCATGCGGCCTTCGTTGCGGCGGATGGCATACTCGACGAGCTCCGCAGCGGGTAGATCGACCAGCAGGCGAGGCTGGTTCTCGGCGGGGTCTTCGACCAGCGTAATGCCAAAGTTGGACAGAACTTCTGCAGGGGTAACACCAGGCATGGGGCCTCCTTTAAAAGCGCGACACGTGGACGCGGCGCGCACTTTACTCACGTAAAGCCCGTTGTACCCGATATGCAAAAACGTTTTTGCGGCAACGGCGAAGCGCCCGCTCAACGGTCAAAAATCGCACGCAAGCGGCCTAGTCGTTGGGGACACTCTTGAACAGGCAACAGCCAAGGAGTGTCCCCCTGTGCCGGCACATAAGGAACGTCCCTAAGTGCCGACTACCGCACGTTTACCGACAAATTACAGCCGCCCCCCGAAAATATTGAACAACCTGTTCAAAAACACGAATCGATACCACCGCGGCTATACTAGAGCGCAGTAAGAGAAAGGAACCGCCTTGAGTATCACGCCCCTCGATAGCATCCGCCGCGCCATCGCCCACCGCAATGGCGTCGCCGACCCCACCGTATCGGGTGGGGCGCACGGACAGGGCGGACGCATCGAGAACGGCCTGTTCCCTGCATCGCACACCGCCGAGGAGCTCGCGCGCATCCAAGAGCTAAGCCAGCGTAACGCCGGCGGTCCCGACAGCAGCCAGGCCACACGCCGTCGCCGCGAGCGCGATCGCCAACCCGGCCCCATCCACCGCATGGTCAATGCCTGGTGGAACCGCCTGCTCGGAGCCGTCTACGGCGGCGGCTTCTCCACACAAGAAGCCGAGTACGAAGATCACGCCACCCGTCGCGACTACCTTTGGAATACCCTGGGCACCGCCGTGTGGGGTTTCGCGTTTCCGCTGCTCACCATTGTGTCGACACAGCTCGTAGGCGCCGAGGAAGCCGGCAAGTTCTCCATCGCCTTTGTCACCGGCACGCTCATCATGATCGCGTGCAACTACGGCGTGCGCAACTTTCAGGTCTCGGACATCGACGAAAAAACCTCCTTTGCCTCCTACCAGCTCAACCGCTGGCTCTGCGGAGCACTCGCGCTGGCATGCGGCCTGGTATACAGCAACGCCCGCGGCTACGATGCGCAGATGGCCACGATCGGCCTGGGCGTCTACCTCTATAAGGTGATCGACGGCATCGCCGACGTGTACGAGGGCCGCCTGCAGCAGGCCGACAAGCTCTATTTGGCCGGCATGAGCCAAACGCTGCGTTCCGCCGGCGTCATCGCGGTCTTTAGCGTGGCACTGTTCCTTACGCGCAGCATGCCCATCGCGGCCATGGCCATGGGTGTCACCGCGATTGCCTCGCTCGTGCTGGTCACCGCCCCGCTCGCCCTGCTCGAGACCGAAAAATCACGCCGCATGAGTCTGCACGAGGTCGGCCACCTGTTTGTCCAGTGTGCTCCGCTCTTTGGTGCACTGTTCCTGTTCAACCTCATCGAGAGCATGCCCAAGTTTGTGATGGAAGGCACACTGGCCTACAAGTATCAGCTGTACTTTAATGCACTGTTCTTTCCGGCGCAGGCCATTTTGTTGAGCATTGGATTTATCTATAAACCACAGCTCCTGCGTCTATCGAGCATTTGGGCGAATCCGCGCAAGCGTCGCCGCTTTGACCTGATTATTGTTGCCGTTATGGCACTGATCGTGTTCATTACCGGAGCGTGCGCCGCATTTATGGCAGGCCCCGGCATTCCCCTCATGAGCTTTATGTACGGCCTTAACTTTGAGCGCTACCGCACGCTGGCGCTGCTGATGGTTGTCGCCGGCGGCGTCACCGCTGCCATCGACTTTATCTACGCCATCATCACGGTGTTGCGCCACGCCGGCGACGTCACCAAGATCTATCTGATCTGCTTCGCCGTAAGCGTGGTGCTGCCAGTGATCCTAATTAAGCTGCTGGGTCTGATGGGCGCTGTGGTGAGCTACCTAGCCAACATGGCCCTACTCCTGATGCTACTGATTATCGAGTACGCCCACATCCGCCAGCGCATCGAACGCGACCGCAACCCATACGGCGCCTAAATTAGCTGCCCCCGGTCACCGGAATTTGCGATGGAATCGCCCCAGCTGGGGTCTCGTTGCGGACAATATGCATCACGCAAAACTAAGTGAGTAGACTTTTACCGAATCCTCGACCACACCGACAAAGCACAAGTCTGTGACCTGCGGTTTTATAGAAGCAAACATGTTGGGTGCTCGGCATTTCCAAAAAAGTCTACGCACTTAGCCAGCGGGCAGCCAAATGATTTTTAAATCCCCGTCCCAGAAAAAACATTTGGTGGGCAGAAGGGCAAAAGTAGTCAAAAAAAGCCCCGTCCCAAATTAGCTACGGTAGAACGGCGGAACAAGGTTATTCGCCCGGGTTGATGTTCGCATAGAACTCGGCTCCGTCGTCCAGGCGCAGGATCCCGACGCGGCCGAACTCCGACCCGGTGGCGGCGGCGCAGTCGATGTCGATGCGGTCGGGCACGCCGGCGGTGTCCTCGCCGCCCAGGCGCACAATCTGCCCGCGCCCCGACTCCTCATCGAGTCCCGCCAGACCGCCCACCTCGCAATAACGCCCAAGCGACACCGTGGGCGTGTGGCCGCTCACCACGACCGGGCCCTTGCCCTCGGCAGAGAGCAGCCCCGTCGGCGAATCCCAATAGCCGTGACGAATCCACAGCAAGTCATCGGACGACTGCACGGCAAGCATCTGCTTCAACAGTTCGCGATCGGCATCCACCGCCCCCGCACCATCAGCACAATCAACCCCATGTTCAAGCAAAAACGCCCGCGCCGCCTCGGTCTGGATGCCGGCATGTACCAGCAGGTACGGACGCTCGTCAGTCTCGGCCACCGCGTAGAGCGGCAGCGTCGCCATCCAACGCACGAGCTCCTCGTACGCCTCAAATTCCATATCGTTGAGCTGCTGACGGGTAGTCCAACCGCCGTTGATATCCCAGGTTTCGGCATCGAGCGGATCCTGGCCAATGATGGCATCGAGCATAATCTGTTCGTGATTGCCCTTGAGCACGCGAGCGTTGGGTAGCGAGCGCACGAGCTTAATAACGCCAACCGGATCGGGCCCGCGATCGATCATGTCGCCCAGCACGTACAGCGTATCGTCGGACGCCAGCGAAATCTTGGACAGGGCCTCGTCCAGCGCACGCACGTGCCCGTGAGCATCGGATGTCACATAGATCGCCATGGAACGCCTCTCTTTACATTGCGGCCGAAGCCCGGAGCCGCAACTAAAACTTTAAGTTGAACTTAAACGTTACCCATTGTACTCCGTTGCAATAAAGCTAGAAAGGGTTGCATACCGTCAACGGTAGCCAGCGCACGCCAGCCCACCCGCACCGCTCACGCCACGCCGCCTGGCCCAGCGCCCCGACCAGCGACGCTCCCGTCGCAGCCTCGTGTCGAAAATGCGCACGCCCGCAATCCAGGCCCATAAACCCACCATCTTTGGGTACAAATAAACGCAGATAACTGACTGTGCCACGCCAACCACCCAGGAGCGGACACCATCCATGAACCAGATACTTCTCTTTATCGGCCTCGTCATTATTCTGTGCCTGACCATCAAACCCGTCGGCAAAAAGCTCCCCTTCCCCACCCTGCTCATCTTTATCGTGCTCGGCATGCTGCTGGGCGTCAACGGCCCGGCGCGCATCGACTTTAGCGACTACGCGCTCACCGAAACTGTCTGCAGCACGGCGCTGCTGTTCATCATGTTCTACGGCGGCTTTAACACCAATATCGACCGCGCCAAGCCCGTCGCCGCGCCGGCAGTGCTGCTGAGCACGCTCGGCGTCGTCATCACCGCCGGCATCACCGGCGTGTTCGCACACTTCGCGCTGGGCTTCGACTGGATCGGCGGTCTGCTGCTGGGCTCGGTCGTGGCGTCGACCGATGCGGCGAGCGTCTTTAGCGTGCTGCGCGAGCACAACCTGTCGCTGAGGGGCGGCACCGACTCGCTGCTCGAGGTGGAATCGGGCTCCAACGACCCCGTCGCCTACATGCTCACCGCGGTGCTCGCGACCCTCGCGGCGGGCGGCAATATCGACATTCCCGTGCTGCTGGCCAAGCAGATCATCTTGGGCGTGGGGCTGGGCCTTGTCATCGGCTGGACATCCAGCCGTCTGATTGAGCGCGCACACGCAACGGCCGAGGGCGCGCAGACTATCTTTTTGTTCGCCGTGGCGATCGTTGCCTATGCGCTGCCGAGCTATCTGGGCGGCAACGGCTTTTTGGCTGTATACCTGGCCGGCATTGTGCTGGGTGCCAGCGACATCACCGGCAAGGTCGAGATGGCGCACTTCTTCGACACCCTCACCGAGATGGCCGAGATGACGATCTTCTTCTTGCTCGGCCTGCTCGTGACGCCCGCCCGTCTGCCGCAAATGCTGCTGCCGGGCCTGGCACTCATGGCGTTTATGCTCTTCGTGAGCCGCCCCATCGCCGTCGGTCTGCTGCTGGCGCCCTTTAAGACAAACCCTCGCCAGGTAGCGCTCGTAAGCTGGGCGGGCCTACGCGGCGCGGCTTCGGTCGTCTTTAGCCTCTTTGCCGTGGTAGCCGGCGTTCCCGGTGGACATGACCTGTTTGACCTGGTCTTTGTGATTGCCGTGTCGAGCATTGTGGTGCAGGGTTCGCTGCTGCCGGCGGTGGCGAAGAAACTCGATATGATCGATGCAGAAGGCGACGTGCGCCGCACGTTTAACGATTACCGCGACGAGGACGGTATGTCGTTCGTCAAGCTCAAGGTGGGCGCGGGCCATCCGTTTGCCGGACGCTCGCTCGCCGATATTGGCAGCGCGACGGACATGCTTGTCGTACTGGTACTGCGCGATGGCGCTCATCCGGTGCTGCCCAACGGCGATACCGTGATTGAGGAAGGCGACCTGTTGGTGATGGCTGCCCCGACATTTGAAGAACGTGCCGAGGTTACGCTGCGCGAGGTCACCGTAACGCCCCACGGTCGCCTGGCCGGTCAGCGCCTACGCGACGTGCCGCAGGGCAAGCACCCGTTTATCGTGGTAATGCTCAAGCGCGACGGCCAAACGATCATCCCCGACGGCAACACCCTCATATACGCCGGCGACGAAGCCGTCATCGCAACGCTGGCGTCGTAGCCATCCCCACCCATAACTTGCGGTGAAATAGGGACTGAATAGGCCTCTGAACAGCCATTTCAGTCCCTATTTCACCGCAAGTTATTAAGGGGATGGGTTGAAAAACATTTGAATTGACACCGAAATGAAAAAAGCCGGGGAAAACGTCCCCGGCACTTGGAATCCTTCTCTTTTGAGATGACCGACTTCTTTATATCACGAACGCTAGTTAGATGCCATTCAATGAGGGCTTTATCAGGCGCGCCATCCCATCCACATGGCGCAAATTGAAAGCCGTCCGATCTCCTGCTATAAAGAACTCGGTACCCTCGAATAGAGGGACCTCCAAGAGCCGGGGGATGTCCCCCGGCATTTTTTATGCGAGTCAAGACTAAACAGTTCTCTGGAAACCGCCGGCGCCATTGCGTCAGCAATTTACGAGCCGCTCTACCCAACCTCTCGGCGGCTAAGGACTTTTCGCAGGTAGTTTGACGAACATATGTTTGCTTATTATAATTATACTTGAAAGCACCCCTTATCTCATGGTATAAAGAAAATGGTTCCCTCCAAAAGAGGGGCCTCCAAGAGCCGGGGTCTTACCCCCGGCATTTTTTTTGAAAAAATGGAGGCCCACCATGAGCGAACTCTCCGTCTTTGTTGACGAATCTGGCGACCTCGGAGGCGTCTCCAACTACTACCTCGTCACCCTCGTTTTTCATGATCAAAACGATGCAATCGTTGAACGCATTGACCGCTACGAGCGCGCCCTGTCGCAGTCCTCGCTTCCCAATACGCCTTTTCATGCAGGACCCCTATTGAATGGAAACGGCGACTACAAAGATCTTCCCAAGGAGCAGCGAAGGCATATGTTGAGCGCATTTCGCGCGTTCATTCAGCATCTCCCCATACGTTACCTCTGCCTGCAATACCGAATGAGCGAATTCGCCGGCAATCAAAACGGTCTCGCGGAGAGAATGAGGCGAGACCTCACAGTTGAACTTTTCGACCATCTGGAATTCTTCCAGCGATACGACACCGTTAAGATTTACTACGACAACGGCCAACCGATTGTAACGGAGGTCATTCATTCTGCGCTTGAGTACGTTCTAGCAAAGGACGTCATCGTATACCGAGAAGCCACGCCGCGAGCCTACCGGCTATTCCAAGTTGCTGACTACATCTGTACGATCGAGCTAACGGCTATCAAGTTTGACAGTAAGGAAGAAACCAAGACGGATCGGCTATTTTTTGGAACCCGAAGGACGTTCAAAAAGGGATTTCTCTTATATCTCAGGAAGAAACGGATGAACTGACCCGGGATCACCAGTCGTAAGACGCTCCGTAGTCATCGTCGACGGCAAAGTCGCGGAGGTCGAGGCCTTCGCGTTCGACTCGGGTTAGGAGCTCTTGGGGCGACTCATCCTCGATATCCATCACGTCGAGCATGGCAGCGGGAAAACCCACACCGGCCGCAGACCCCGCGCGGTCGAGCAGGCTCTCGCGCAACTGGTCTACATCAACGTCGATCTTCATGGTGAAACCTCCTACCGGCCAATCGCGACCGAACAAACCGCACGCCCCAAATGATGTGCAATAAACCCCAAATATGGCCATAATAAAACAATGAACATCAGGGAGGCTGCGGACGATGGATAAGCTCGATGCCATGACGGAACAAGTCAGGGACTTTTGTGATGCACGCGGCTGGCGCAAATATCACACACCAAAGGAACTCGCCATCGGCATGGCAACTGAGTCCTCCGAGCTCCTCCAACTCTTTCGTTTTATGAGCGACGAGCGCATTGCAGAAATGTTCGAAGACACCGAGCAACGCCAAGCCATCGAAGACGAGGTCGCCGACACGCTCCTTTTCCTTCTGCGTTTCGCAGATTTAAATGAAATCGACCTGTCAGCGACGCTTTCGTCCAAGCTCAAGCGCAATGGTGAGCGCTACCCCGTCGACGCATCATCCAATGAATACAGAAAGGCGGAACACCATGAGTAGCGAGTTCGCCCTTCGGCAATACACGCTTCCCCTACCTCAGCCCTTTGAGACAAGCGAATCACTACAAGACTTTGGCACGCCAAAGCCCGGGGCTCACCATGACGAAAGCTGGCCTGTTCTTTACATCCTGACCAACAGCAAAAACAAAACGGCGTACATCGGGCAAACGACAAATTACCAACGCCGAATGAAACAACACGCCGCAAACGTTGAGAAGGACTTCGACCGGACCCTTCTAATCGACAACCCGACATTCAATCAGTCCGCTACATTTGAGTTTGAAAACAGGCTCATTGAGCTGTTCTGCGCCGACGAAAAATACCAGGTAACCAATGCCAATAATGGCTATGCCCAGTTCGATTATTTTGAGCGGCCTCAGTATCGACAGAAGTTCCGAGACCTCTGGACGAAGCTTCGTGAGGAGAACTACGCGATTCATCCGATTGAAGAGCTCGAGAACTCCGATCTGTTCAAGTTCTCGCCTTTCAAGACGCTAACGCCCGACCAATACGAAACGATCGAGACGATTTATAAACGTCTCGAACAGGAGCATGAAGACGTAAAACATGGCGGCTCAAAAAGAGAACGTATAACCGTCGTGAACGGCGCGCCGGGAACAGGCAAAACAATCCTCGCCATCAGTCTCATGTTCAGAATCAAAAATGAGCCCAACCTTTCCGGCCTGCGAGTCGGTTTTGTCACCCCCATGGATTCCCTGAAGAAGACCCTCAGGAAACTCACGCACTTCCTTCCAGGGTTAAAGCCCGGCGATATCTTAAGCCCCAGTGACATAACCAAAAACGATCGTTATGACATTCTACTTGTCGACGAAGCACATCGACTGGGAAACTGCTTGACCGCCGGCGCCGGCATCGGGGCTTTTTACAACACCTGCGATCGCCTCGGCCTTCCGCGTACGAGCAACCAGGTTGACTGGATATTCAAATGCTGTGACAAGGCGTACCTGTTCTACGACCCCAAACAGCAGGTTCGCGCATCCGGACTCAATCGAGACGGCCTTGAGCAGCGACTCAATCAGCTCGAAGAAGCGGGCGTTGAAACTGAAGAGTTCAGCCTAAGCACCCAAATGCGCATACGCGGTGGCGATGAATATCTCGATTTTGTCTACGACTTACTCGACAACAAGGCGTACATGCACACCGGTATGAAGTTCAAAGAACTCTTTTCATCGGAGCCTTACGATTCGCGAGCCGGGGATCCGGACAGCGATATCCCCAGATACCAGTTTGGGATCGTCAGCCGATTTGAGGATTTCTGTTCTCTGCAGCAAGCCAAGGAAGAAGAAGTTGGTCTATCCCGCATGACGGCAGGCTTTGCGTGGAAGTGGGAAACGAAGAAACACAAAGACGCGTTCGATATCGTCATTGAGAGTATCCCCAAACGATGGAACTCGAGCCAAAAGGATTGGGTTAACTCCGCCAACGCCGTCAACGAAGTCGGATGTATCCACACGGTACAGGGGCTACGACCTCAACTACGGATTCGTAATTCTGGGTCCCGACATTTACTACGACAACGACAAAGAGGCCGTCTGCGTTAACAAGGCGAACTTTAAAGATGCTGTCGCAAAGAAAAAGGCGAGCGACGATGGCCTGCGAAAGATCATCGTCAACGCCTACTATGTCCTCATGACGCGTGGCATGCTGGGAACGTTTCTTTATGTATGCGATCCGGCGCTCAAGGAGTATTTGTCACGGTATATCCCGGTGATTTAGCTGCGGCCCACACATGGCATGAATAGCAGCAAACCCCTAGGGCACAATCCTGGGTCCACAAAGGGCGGCAGGGCGCGCCGGTGCCCTATCCAACCAATACTGCTCCCAGAACATTTGCGAGCTTCTTGGCGGGGCGCCTATTCGCTTTTTCGCCCATCGCCACGAGCGCGTGGTTGCAGGCATCCTCATTCATGTCGCAAACAATTCTGAGCTCATGCCGTGCCCTCGAAGCAGCCGTATAAAACAAAGTTCCAGGCTCAGGCATGTAGCTCATGGACGGCTGTTCCCATAAGGCTTGATCAACATCAATCATAATTACCGCAGCAGCCTCCATCCCCTTGAACTTCCTCACCGTATGGACGGGAACCTTCTGACCTTTCCATCTCTTTAAGCTCAGATCGCCAGTGAAACAACTCGACAGCTTAGAGTGTTCCAGTGTCTTGCATGTGATAACCACAATGTCATTAATACCGGCGTTCTTGAGTTGATCAACGTGCTTATCCACAAATGCCTCTTGCGCGGCGGCGTCACAATCAATCATAAGCAATGGAGGTTTTCCGAGCCTACCCATAACCTGCATTCTAAAACCGTGCGCTTCACCAAGGGCACTCAGGGAAGACTTCTCGATAGCCTCCGTGTTCCGGCAGTTTACATAAAGCGTCAGCTTGCAATCGGCATCCATAAGGAAGCTGGGCATAGTTGAGCCTTGGACAAACTGCCTTTTGTCGTAGAAGAGGTACATCGTGCTTTCCGACCTCGAATCCACGATAGAACGCAAGGTTTCGAGCACCATCGCATCTTCAATGGCTTTGAGGCCGAAGTCTTGGCCTTCGTCTATTACGATGTGCTGATAGGGAAACGAGTCAGGGTGCCCCATGAGCTCTTCGGTCAGGCTGGCATAGTTTGGCTCGAGAGAATTGCAGACCTTGCAGGCGTAGCCCGGAATTGTATAGACGTCAATTTCCGGGACATCGTCGCACCTTCTAGTAATCTCTTCCTTCAAAAGCGAGTTAAAGCACAAAAAGAGAACCCTGCCCGTACAGGCGGCCTGCCTAGCTCTCTCAATTGCAATAAGAGTTTTGCCAGTTCCTGCCGCCCCGTTAATTACCGCTGTCTTCTGATCCTTTATGAAATTCAACACGCGAGCCTGCGAGTCCAGCAGCCTTGCGAACACAAAGTCGTTATATCGATAGTCCACTGAATTCGTCGGGACGATATCGAACTCCGGCAGGAGCACTTTATGCAAGACCTCTTTAGCCTCAGCATCGGAAAGCCTCGTCTCCCTTCCTCCGACATCCATTCTCATGATGCGAACTATTTGTTCAGTTGGATCCCCAAGGTCCGTCTTGCACAGAGTAATATCGCGAGAAGCCTCAGGAGAGTAGTCGATAAAACCGAGCTCGTGGGCGCCCAAAGACGGAAGCCAAACCGCGTGAGCAACCTTGCACCTATTGCACAGTTCCCTTAACCCTACATCTTCAAATCGATTAATGAGCTTCCATTTGATACTATCCGCCTGCCGGTAAGGACCCCCGTGCCTTCTCATTGACACGCCGCTGCCGTACAACCACTCACCGTCTTCGCAGCGAATTCTCCCCGCTTTCGCCTCGATAACAAGAATGCCGAGCTTATGATTAAACACGATGAAATCGGCTTCTCTCTGCTCGATCGCGTTTCCATCCACAATATCCAACATCTTGTATGAATGGATAACCGTAAAATCATCGGGAAGCTTACTCAACGCGTAATAAATCTCCCCTTCACGGCTCCGATCGTCGTATTCAGCCGGCCCTAGGCTCGGTATCATTCTTGCAGCCACAGTTATGCCTCTTTATGAATCTCGCCCATCACATCTTCGGCAGAGCACTCGCCAACGACAAACAAGCTCCAGCCAGAGACGCTGCGCCAAGCAGACCCAAATACATCTTTGAAATCGACCACCGCCTCCTCATCAAGAAGAATGACCTTGGACTTGCGCCAAACAAACGTGGCGTAAACGCTGTCGCCGCTAGCATCAGATAGCTCCACGTCTTTGTCCGGAGTCTCCCAACGCAAATGCGGATCGTAGCTCGCCATTTCACGAACTAGTTCGGTCCATTCATCCGTAGAATCAGATTGAATTGACAGTTTCATCGCTTCAGCCAACGATAGCGCCTCGTTGTTTGCGCCTTCATCAGAGGCCCATAGCTCAAATCCATCAACCGGGCTGGAAGTGCCAACCGTACAATCGAGTTCTTTATCCTCATCGGCATTGCCAGCAGAACGGCCGGAAGGCGAAGCAGTAAGAAGAGTCTCCAAAATTCGCTTTGCAGCACCGCGGGAAAGATTCGCCTGCACAACTTGGTTGTAATAATTTGCAATACAACCGTAGCAGCAAGTTTCTTCGCCACATCCGCAATGTCCGTCCACGACCTTATAGGCCTCTTCAATTAGATCCGTCACCTCTTTGCTGAGCTGGCGTACATGACCGGCTCCTCCGGGCACGTCATCATAGATGAGTATTGAGAAGCTGCCTGCATCATTTTTGTATGTAGTCCCTCCGAGTTCGGTCTCGGGAACCTCGAGGATTTTAGCCGCAGCGGTAAACAGCGCCCACATCACAGCTTCCCAGTCGCCATCGCTGCAAACTGTCGCCTCATCGAAATCAAATACGAGCTCGAGGACGTCGCTCACAAATGCCGTACCCAGCGCACTGAACCTATTAATCTTTGGAGCAGTGCCGCTCTTCTCGCACCAGTAGGTATGTTGGATCTTCTCCCCACCAACAGCAGCGCGATTGCAGTAAGAGCAGACTTGGAAGCCCTTAGCAGGGCTATTGAGCACACAAAGTTGCCCGTTCTCGGCATATTTTACTTTCACCGCACCGCCAGGAAAACAAAACTCCCTGGTCGCAGTCTCGTTAGGCCAGTGCTGGCTAAAGTGCACCGATGCATACCCCTTTGGCCTCGGCCTTCTAAGCCCTATGCCTTTTTTGTTTTCCGTGCCGACAAAACCATAGGAAGGTATGAGCATATTCTTTTCGAGAGCAAACTCGGTATGGCAAACGGGACACTCGCCTTTATCACTGTAGTTTTCAATGGGCCATACAAATGTTTCGCAATTTGGACACTTTCCATACCTGCGTTTTCGCAACTCTTGCCCTTTCGGCTTTCTGAGTCCAACGGACTTCCAAAGCGTCTTGCCGGCAACGATTTCCGCCCCCGGGGCATATTCCCTAATGGCTTGACGCATACCCCTAGAAAGCTCGAGCCTGTTCTCACCTACAGAATTCTCGATATCAAGAAGATGGAGCTCTACGAGATCAGTCGGAAACCCGTACTTAGGCAATACTCCGCTCTCGGCAAGAATTGCGATAGTTCTCTCCTTCTTGAGCGCATCCCTAGACTTTAGAAGCTTGGATGCGAGAATGTCGTTGACGCCCATATTCAGCTCAATACCATCCTGAATACGCTCAAAATCAGCATGCTTAAGGCCATGCGCAAGGAGAAGCCTGCCACCGCTTCCGCTCTCAGCCGAATCGATTGGCCCAACGAGCTTTGCTATCCACCCCCACTCGTTTACGCCAACTTCTTCCGCCACGGGCATGCCTTGCGGAACAACGCGGACGAGCTGTTCATAGACACTCTTTGGCCGCGATGCAAGAAAGCTTCGAAGATCCTCGAGGCCTTCCGGCTCCGATTTAGAAAGATCCATAAAGTCGTTGTATCCATGAGAGTAGTCTTTGCCCAAGCTCCGGCTCGCGTAGCGAAAGAACTCAGACATAGCGACAGCGAAAACATGCCGTATCGCAATGGCATCGTTATTCAGATAGCACATTGGCACTCTCGTGTTGCCGCCAATTATCTTGGCTGGGTCCTCAAAGTACGCGACATCATGGGGCCGCAAGCGAGCAAACGTGATGGCATATCCAGGCTTGCCAGCGCGGCGTCCAACGCGACCGGCTCGTTGCGTATAATTCGCGGTACTAGGTGGAACGTTTCTCATAAAAATGGCCCTCAAATCGCCAACATCCACACCCAGCTCAAACGTGGTCGTGCAACTCAAAACATTAACGTTGCCTTTGATAAATTCGCTCTGTATTTCTCTAGCCTTTTTGGATGACAGCTGTGCAGTATGTTCCTCGATGTCGAGGGGAAGTGCCTCATCTTGATATACGGTTTTATAGAAGCGGTCTTTGTCTCTTGCCTCTGCGAAGCTCATTTTCACCATCGTGCCGTTGCATTTCGTTGTCATGCAAACGCCATGCGTGTCCAGATGAGTCTCACATCCACATGCATCGCAACGATAGACAATATCATCGTTGGAATGCGGATACATAGTCCAAATATCTCTGCCA
This sequence comes from uncultured Collinsella sp., assembly GCA_900549355.1. GTDB lineage: Bacteria > Actinomycetota > Coriobacteriia > Coriobacteriales > Coriobacteriaceae > Collinsella. Next base: position 17,720 of record UROA01000007.1, read on the forward strand.
AGCCTAAAGTGTTCACGCGAATCGATCAAATATCCTTCGCCCCTAAATAGCTTGCAACTTAGATACTCCCCCATAAACTGGAATAGACTTTGCAGAATCGGGCGAACGTCCTCACGGGTCAGCTCGATACCGTGGACCCTTTTGACGTACTTGCGAATAAAGGCACTGCGCTTATTTTCTGTACCACGTACCGCATCTCCCGCAAACTGAACAATATCCTTTGACGCAGAGCCACCCCCCTCAAGCACGACAAGGTTACCGCGCTTCTCATGATTGTTTCTTAGTTCAGGAACCCCTTCAGGAACCTCGATAACGTTTTTCTCTCGGAGCAGTTCAAGACAGGTCCTTGCAAACAAAATGTAGTCTTCGCATGAAAGCCAGGCTACTCCGTCGGCATTAAGCCTATCCACCTGTCTTGCGACTAGCTTTTTCGCTCCAGGATGGGAAAACCCCTCGTTAAATTCAGTAGGCTCGATCCTTACAACGCCAAGGCCTTCAAGGCTGTTCCGCGAATCCTCAGCCGCAAGCTCATCGAGAATCCAGGCCGTCGCCTGCCCCTTCTTGTTGGAACCCAAAACCCCCGGATAACGCCTCTTTGCAACACTTGTTATCCAATCAATAACTGAACTCGGCTTACAGCCTTCACCGTCGCGAGACAGAGCCTCCACCGCTTCTCTTATCAGCTGACGGCGTGTGATATTTCCATAAGTTCTGTCCATTGCGGGCGCGAAGAAAGCCGCGTCCTGGCGCTTGTCCGAGAAGCAAATAACACTTCCGGCCCTGCGTTCTTCATCGAGGTCTGCAAACAAATCATCCTCGTCAGCTTCCTCATCAAAAGGAGGAATATCCCTGACTAAGTTGTAGCAAACGACACTGCCCGCAGCTTCAGGCGAAACGCGCATTGGCTGAATTGCCACAACGGACTGATATCCGCAATGACGACAACGCGCCTCTGCTTCGTCTGATTGTTTTTTCTCGTTTTGGTTGAGCGCAATTGGGATGCGCGCAACAATCTCATGCTCGAAACGATGAGCACCACCCTCGGCTTCATGATACAAAGACCCGCATATCGGGCACAGCCATTGGATCTTCTCATCGGGATCTCTCTCCGATTCGTCAGAGAGAAGACGGTAGTAGACTCTCGGAAGAAACTCGTCGTCGGAATCCGTTCCTTCATGTCGAGGACTTAACCACGCAGTCTTCACCTCGGGATCAGAGCTCTCCTCACCAAGGATGTATGCCTGCCCACAATGGCGACAGACCGACACCTCATATACAGGAGTATCGTTTTCATCGTCATAATGCTCCGCAATCGTTTTGTGAGGAGTCAGCTTACGTGTATGCAGATTTAAATAGATGCCCTCAGGAGCACGCAAGAAGGAATGGTAACGACTCGTAAGAATGGGGACATCCTTGGAGCGCTGCGCAGAGGAAAGCACCTCAACCATGGCAGTGAGGATTTCCACACCCCTCTTATCTCCCGTGAGCCCTTCGATCTCAAGCTCCTCAATGGTGTCAAGATCAGTGAGGTCGAAAAGACGCTCGCAGCGTCTCACCAGTTTTGCCGCAGACGATTCACCCAGAAGGATCTTTCCTAGTCCCATTAGGGGGGACTCGCCGTCTAGTCTCGCTACAACCTCTTCAGGAGCTCCACCAGATGCGAGCGTGCTGCGAATGTCTTCTACGTTTGCGTTTTCGGGATCGGAAAGTTCCCTGCGAAGTTCCGCCCAAGTGTCTAGAGAAAGCGTGCCCCAAGGCTTTTCATCAAGAGCATCTTGGGGCTGATCTTTCTCGCTCGTGATGACATCGAGATCTGCGGGATCACCCGAGAAAGGCTCGCCAAAAAGATCCCGAGCAAATGTAGCCACCTTCGGCATATCTTCTTCTGAGCCGATTGTTGCGGAAGTTGCGTAACAATGAAGCTTGGGCAGCTCCCCCGTTTCCGATTCGATACGAGCCTTTACTCGTCGCAGCAAATATGCGATTTCGGTGCCAAGCGCGCCTGAATAAACGTGCGCCTCATCGATGGCGATATGCCGCCAGTTTGCACCAAATGCCCCTTCGAACAGCGGCGCATCCTCCGGACGTAGAAGGAGATACTCAAGCATAGAGTAGTTTGTAAGCAAAATGTTGGGTGGGTTCTCACGTATTTTCTCGCGAGAGATGATTTCATTTGGCAGTCTAGTTTGATCCGGGTTTTCGTCTTTCCACTTACGGAGAGCCACGGACTCTTTCTCCTCAGTGTCGCCGGTATAACGCCCGAAGGTGATATCGGTCCCCTTCAGCAACTGACGCAATCGTTTAAGCTGATCGTTTGCAAGGGCGTTCATCGGGTAAAGAATCATGGCACGGACGCCAGCGGAGCGCCCGCTCTTTTCGAATTCTGTGAGGATGTCATTCAGAATCGGAAGCAAAAAGCACTCAGTCTTACCCGAACCCGTGCCCGTAACGACTGCGTAATTACGCCTGGCAACGCTCTTTTCAATAGCCTTAACTTGATGCACATATAAGGGGCGATAGGGGTCAAAATTACGCGTCTCTCCGCCGCCTAAACTCATCATGCCCTTGCAGAGAAGCCCCTCGTCCACCAGGTCGGCCACAGTTTTATCCTTGCGGTACGGAGGCGCCGCCTCAAGAAACGGTCCCTTTGCAAGATATCCCGGCTCACAGAGAATCGTCTCAAGCTGCTTCTGCAAATCCGCGTCATCAAAGTGAATAGTAGTGGCAATGTACTCGCGATAAGAGTCCTCCACTTTGCGCGCAGTCTCAATGGGGTTGAATTCTTTTACATCCGTCATTATTTGCTCCTGCTATTTAAGAATGATACTGGTCGCGTATTCTCGCCGAGGGTCTCCAAAGAAGTCGCTCGGTGACATTTCAACTGCAACCTCTCTCTTGTTGCTCAGCTGCCTCACCACGCTTAATGGAAGAGTAACCTCCGCAGAGTCCTTTTCCGCAAAGGCCGTAGCAATCGGCTTTTCGTCTCTTTCCTTATACTTGGAACGCCTAAAGAACCTGAAATGAATGTCGCACAAGGGCTTACCTTCAAACCGAAGAACATATCCAAGGGATTCTCCCGGCGATAGCTTCCAGCCGTTAATACCGAGCCCCTCGGCACAATCAAGCATTTGAACATCGGTCCAAGCTGGAATCAGTTCTCCCGTTGATACGTCATCGCCATAGCACAGGGACAGCCTCAGAGGAAGACGGCTGGATGCCCTATAGTCAGTCTGTTGAAAGAGGCTTGCATGTCTAAATAGATTAAATCCGTATTCGCCAGGCTGTTTGAGGTTCTTGAAGAAAAGGGGTTTTGAACCGAGCATCACCAGCGCAGCCCTGTTGTACCTCCAACCATAGGAGATAATCTTAAAGTTTGCCGCACTGGGGCCGAGTTCCAACGCATCTGCCAAACAGATTGGACGCTCCTTGGATAGATTTGCAAGTCTTTCTGGTATGTCAACGCCTATTGCAGCAAGAGCAAGTTTGGCATCGGTTTCTTTGCCGCTCTCCCTCGAACGAATACGGAGATGCAAGAACTCATCCTTCAGGAGGGCCTTCGCTTCATACCGCTCCCAGGCATTGAGGGAATTAAGCCTGTCGCATTCGCTTCCCGCATCGGCTTCTTCATAAATACGCACAACATCAATGGGAAGACACGCCTGGAAGCCATATTCGGCTACAGCACGCCCGTGATCAATGCTGATGGACAGAGGTCTAAATTCTTGTATGGGAACCACTGCGAATCGGTAGCGGAAAACAACCTTACCACCGACAGATTTCTGCCTCGCCTCTAGGACGCACTCTTCGATATGCCAACTGAATTGACTCGTTTTTGAGGGATTGAATTCTATTCTTGCAATACCTGAATTTTCAGTATCGTCCTCATATATGGCGCAACGAGGCATCGACACCAGCTCGCCATCGCAGCAGCACATGATGTCCAAGTCTTTTAGGGCGCTCGCGCCATCAAGCGCTTCAATGCTCACAGAGGGCAGGCCGTCGCTGGTATTGAGTTCGTTCGGAACGCGCCCATACAAGTCAACGCCGTCGCTCGTTTCTCCGATAATGCGATGCTTATCAACCTTTGCGACATAACGTTCTTGCCAAACGGCAACTTCCTCGCCCGTAAGTTCGTCAACAACCGAACCTGCCGAACCGGGCTCCACATCATAGATGAAGATCTGGTTTTCATCCCAATCGCCAGAAGCCTCATACTCCGAAACGGCTTTCATGCCTTGCCCGGGAACGATTTTGTATCCGTCTTTAACAATGTATGCGATACGACGCTTTTTCGTTAACCGCTCGTTCTTGCCACGTAAGCGGTAGAAGCCCTTAGCGTCCTTTATAAATTCAAAACAACCGGGCTTGTTCCTACTGAACGACTGGCTCAAAGAACTAAGCTCGATGTAGTCACCCGCTCGCTCATCTTTCTGCATGAGCTTCAATTCCACGTCGTAACGAGCCCGAGGGTTAACGGCAATACCGACGGCATTCAAAATGCATTTTCCGACACTCATATCGAATTCAGAGCTTGCCTTTAGCTCGCCGTCAACATAATAGTCAATCTTGTCACCAGCAAAATGCAGCGGGAACTGTTGGCGCGGCCAACGCATGGTCACAATGCCCTCAGATAAATCCAGCTGCAAACTGGCAATCGGAAGATAGATCAATCGGTGGGTGCCACTTCTCCGCTCTTGCGTCTCAGCAGCAGCCCTTCCTCCGTTCGCCAAGGGCGGCACACGCTCTTGGTTGTCACGAAGGGCCTGCATTGCGGCTTCAGGCAGACCGAAACTAGATAGCATCGTGTAGCGGCTTCCAGCCCTATTCGAGTCAACAATTTGCGCCGCCACGCGCATGGACGCCTCAAATAATGGAGCAATGGTTGAATCGGGCGCTTTCTCAAGAATGTTAAGGACTGCCTTTTCGGGAGCATACCGACTCTCGGGGTTCTTTAGCTCCCTAAGAACGGAGCGCCCGTCCATCTCTCCGCCAAAACCTAGACTGCCTTTAGAAACTTCTTTCGCAAGCGGAAGTAATTTCTCCCACAGGTTTGACCAAGAATCTTCTGATAAGCCTCCGTGGAGGAGTGCGGTGTAGAAGTAGTAATTAACTTCCTCATCACGACCGTACAAAGGCATTCCACGCTCTTCAACATGTTTTATAAAAATATGCTTTACAAGCCCCTGTACGTTACTGTCGCAAATGCCAAGACTCGCGAAAAAATTGCCCCATAGGTTATGCTCGTTGAAAACCCTGCGCGCCTTGTCAGCAACATAAACCATAAAAGCGTTCGGCAAACACCTATCAATCAGCATCAGAACAATGCGAGGTTTTGTCGGGTAACGTTTTATGAGTTCTTCAAAAGCAGCGCTGAGCTCATCAAGGTCTGCCGAGAATTCTTCAAACGCCTGATAAACCATGACGTTTTCAGACCTTGAGCCAAGGTCGTCAAAGGCACCCCGAGCTCTTTCTTCAAATTCCTCCAACTTTGCCGAAAACAACCCATGCGAGCGTGTGAGCGGAAAACGGCTCAAGTCGTATTCATATTGCTCTATCGAAGACGCTGTCTCGGTATTTGACTCGCGAGGAGGTCGGCTTTTCGGCAGGACTTTCACGTTCGTCGGCTTCTCAACCATCTTGGGCTGAAGCATGGATGCCGCGAAGGCTTCAGGAACTGCGCGGTATTTCTTTCGCATCTTAATGATTGAATCGGCATATCTGCCATCAAAACGAGCGTCTATCTCTTGATCGGTAAGAGACAAAAGATCGGGCAAGTAGCAGAAACCAGCATTCTGGATTAAACGCCTTAGCCCCACATCATCAAAACTAAGCTCCGAGGTAGGCGCTTTCTTCAGCCTCTCCAAGTAGTTCGCTTCGCTCATCAGCATCCCCTATGCCGTAATTGCATTCGATGCCGCCATTTGTGACCTTTTATTAACACCGGTCTGGCATGACGCGCTTTTAATCATACCGTGAGACACTTGCGCAACCCGACGAACAAAACTGTCCAATGGGCTGTTTCCGCAGACGGTCGTTATCATCCGGTGAACAGCGCTTGGAAGTGTCTGCTATGGCTCAAGTGTCTTTTATTGCACAACAAAACCGCTGCCAAAATGATTCAATTGTGAACATAGACCCACGGATCTGCCGACCGGGAGTCCAGGGTTTCCCTACGGCCTATCGCTTTGTCCCAATCCCGCAAGGTACCCACACGCTATTATCGACATAGATTGAATAGGTTAGCATTACAGGGGGGGGCTCTGCATGCCAATTGAAAACCCAACTCCATTCTTGCAAAACACTTCTGGTTCGGTAATTGACAACCGCCACGAAGCTCACAGGGCTGTCCAGTACTCCATCGCCCGCGGCTACGATGACCTCGTCAACGGCCGCGTGCGTCCTTGGAAGCAGGCAAAAGCCGAGGCAGATCGGATGCGAGCCATCAGGTAAGGTCACCTCTCCCCCATGTAACCATCCTGTAAATCATAGCGGCGTAGTCGAGTTTTACCGTGATGCGGTCGCGCCTGGCGCTCCACTGTGCTAAAGTATCCCGAACGTTCAAACGACTACGAGGGGGAACTAGAAGATGGCACGTGTGCACAACTTCTCAGCTGGCCCGGCCGCGCTGCCCGCAAGCGTGCTCGCCGAGATCGCCGACGAGATGATGGACTACCGCGGTTGCGGCATGTCCGTGCTCGAGATGAGCCATCGATCTAGCACGTACCAGCAGATCATCGACGACGCCGAGGCAACCCTGCGCCGCCTGCTGAGCATCCCCGACAACTACCGTGTCCTGTTTTTGCAGGGCGGCGCCACGCTGCAGTTTGCGGGCATCCCCATGAACCTCATGCGCCGCGGCCGCGCCGGCTACGCCGTGACCGGCAACTTTGCCAACAAGGCGTACAAGGAGGCCGCCAAGTACGGCGAGGCCGTGCTGCTCGTGAGCTCCGAGGACACCAATTTCGACCGCATCCCCAACATGGCCGACATCAACGCGCGCATTGCCGCCGAGGCCGCGGGCGACGGGCTCGACTACGTCTACATCTGCCAGAACAACACCATCTTTGGCACCATGTTCCACGAGCTGCCCGATTGCGGCGACGTGCCGCTGGTCGCCGATGTCTCGAGCTGCTTTTTGTCGCAGCCGCTCGACGTCAAGCGCTACGGACTCATCTACGCCGGCGCTCAGAAAAACGCCGGCGCCGCGGGCGTGACCGTGATCATCGTGCGCGACGACCTCATCGCGGATGGCCCCGCCTTTGCGCAGACGCCGCAGTACATGGACCTTAAGACCCAAGCCGTCAAGGGCTCCATGCTCAACACGCCCAACACCTTTGGCATCTACGTGTGCGGCAAGGTATTCCGTTGGGTCGAGGAGACCGGCGGACTTGCCGCCATGGCCGAGCGCAACTGGGCCAAGGCCAACCTGCTCTACGACCTGCTCCTTCGAAGTC
>UROA01000008.1 GCA_900549355.1 uncultured Collinsella sp.
CGCCGGTGAGGGGGGCCGGAGCAGTTTGGGCCCCGCCGTCTTTTTCTATCGTTAATCGGTAAAGGCGTTGCCGACGCTCTGGCCGCCAACATACGTCTCGACGAGGGTGAGCTCATGGTCGAACACGACAAAGTCGGCGTCGCGACCCGGCATGATGCTGCCGCACTTATCCTCGATGTGCGCAGAGCGAGCCGGCACCTCAGTTGCCATGCGAATGGCGATATCGGCGCTGGCGATGCCCCAGTCGACGATGTTCTTGACGCCCTGGGCAAGCGTGAGCACCGAGCCGGCAATGCTCTTGCCGTCGGCGAGCCAGCACAGGTTGTCCTTCATGATGACGTCCATGCCGCCGCTGGTGTAGCTGCCCTCGGGCATGCCGCCGCAGCCAAGGCAGTCGGTGATGAGCACCGTGTGCTGCCAGCCCTTGGCCTGCAGCAGCGCCTTGATGGCGGCAGGGTTTACGTGCTTGCCGTCGCAGATGATCTCGGCGTAGGTCTCGGGCGTGGACATGGCGGCGCCCACGACACCGGGCTCACGATGATGCAGGCCGCGCTGGCCGTTATAGGTATGCGTAAAGCAGCTGGCGCCGGCGTTGATGGCGGCGATGCACTCATCGTAGGTGGCGTCGGAGTGGCCGATGCAGGTCACGACGCCCTTTGCGCTCAGAGCCGCGGCGTAGGCGGCGGCGCCGTCGCGCTCGGCCGCCATGGCGCTCTTGACGATGCGACCGCCCGCGGCCTCCTGCCACCGGTCGAAGACCTCCTCGGAGGGATCGATAAGATAAGCGGGGTTCTGCGCGCCCACGTGCTTCATGGTAAAGAAGGGGCCCTCCAGGTAGATGCCCTGAATGCGTGCACCGCAGAAGTCGGGGCCGCGGCCCTCGTCGGCCCGGGCGATAGCGGCGCAGGCGTCCTTGATCTGCTCGACGCCATCGGTGAACGTCGTGGGCAGCCAGCTGGTGGTACCGCGACGGGCGAGCTCAGTCGAGCTGATATCGATACCCTCGGGGTCGTTATCGGTAGTCGAATGGTTATAAAAGCCATGGATGTGGGTGTCGACCATGCCCGGTGCGATCCACGATCCCGTGTAGTCCTTAATCTCGCAAGAGGGCTCGTCGGCCTGCCAGGCACCAAAAACGCCATCCTCGACCATAAGATAGCCGCCCAGTTGCGGACCTGCCGGCAAGAAGAACTTGTCAGCCTTAATTGCGTACGTGCTCATATGCACTCCTTGCTTCTAAAGCAGTTGACTGTGGTAATGCTTATACCCGGTCCATGTAAAAACAAAAAGCGCCCGCCCGCCGTTATGAGCGGACGGGCGCCCTTACAGGGGGACGCGATTAAGCGGTGAAGGGGTGAATCGTCACGCCCTTAACCACGCGGTTGACCGTGCCGGTGGGGCTCGGCGTATCGGGCGTGTTGCCCACGCGGACGGAGTTAAGCAGGCTGATAGCCTGGGCAAACATCACGAACGGCAGAGCAAGGTAGCCCTCGGGAAGTGCCTCGTAGCCCTTAAAGGTGAAGGACTCACCCTCATAGACGGTGGCACCTTCCTGCTGAACGGCGACGGTGTGCTGAGCGATCTTGTCGCCACCGATCTCGTTGAGGATGTCGATGTCGTACTGACGGGTGTAGGCGTCGTTGTTGACGAACACGAAGACGAGCGTCTTATCGTCGACGAAGGACTTGGGTCCGTGACGATAGCCCATGGAAGTGTCGTAAGAAGTGGCAACCAGGCCGTGAGCAAGCTCGAGAATCTTAAGCTGGCTCTCCTGAGCAAGGCCACCGAAGGAGCCGGAGCCCAGGTAGGTCACGCGGTTGAAGTCGCCAGCCAGGTAATCGGCGATCTCAGGCTCACGGGAGATGACCTCCTCGCCCATCTTGGCAATCGTCTCGACCCACTCGGCCTTCTGCTCGTCAGAGGCAGTGTCGAAAATAAGGGTGGAGAGCAGGGTCATGCAGGAATAAGAACCGGTCATGGCGAAGCCCTTGTCGTTGGCGCGCGGAATGAGCAGCGTCAGCGCGTTGGGATCATCGGCAGACTCGACGGCGAGCTTGCCCTCGGGAGCGCAGGTGATGTTGAGGAACTTGACGTTGTGGACGAGCTCCTTGGCAACGGCAACGGCGGCAAGGCTCTCGGGGCTGTTGCCAGAGCGGGCAAAGGAAACCACGAGCGTGGGATCCTCGGCGCGCAGGAAGTCGCGCGGGGCGCTCACGATGTCGGTCGTGGCGATGGGCTTAAAGTCGTAGAGATCAGTGTTGCCGGCGTGACGCAGGTACGGGGCGCAGGTATCGCCAACGTAGTCGGACGTACCGGCACCGGTGAAGACAACGGACAGACGACCCTCGCCCATAGCGCGAGCCTCGGCCAGGAAGGCCTCGATGGCCTCCTTGTTCTCGCGATAGATGTTGAGCGTATCACGCCAAAGCTCGGGCTGCTGAGCAATCTCGGCCGTGGTGATCTGGGCGCCGAGCTCGGTGAGCTCCTCGACACTCTTCTCGAACATTTCTAATACCTCTCTCTAGAAGTAATCATCTGACGTGCAATTATACACTTCGGTTGGTTATCTGGTAGTAACCAGTTAAATGCAAAGAATCACCATATGGAAACGATGCGAGCACTAGTTACTGCGCTGGTGGTAAACCTTGTATTTAAACTGATCGGCACGAGCAACCGAGAGTGTGTACTCCACTACCTCGTTTGACTCGTTATACGTAGTCCTGACCAAATCGAGCACAGGCGAGCCCTCGACAATTCCCAAAAGGTGGGCATCGGTGGGACGGGCTATGCTCGCATAGAACTCCTCTTCGGCCACGCGAATCTTTTGCTGAAAGTCTTGCTCAATCACATCGTAAAGCGGCTTACGCTCCAGCAGCGGTCGCTTTAGGGACAGAAATTGACGAACTGGTAGATAGCTGCGTTCGACCATCATGGGCATGTTGTCGGCAGAACGAAGGCGCTTAAGCTTAAAAATGCGATCACCGATACGCAATCCCATATGCTCGGCCAGATTTTTATCGGCCTCCATCTCGCAAAACTCGAGAATCGTGGTCTCGGGGTCGCGACCCATCGCGCGCATCTGCTCGGTAAAGCTGTAGGACTGCATAAGATTGGTTGCCTTTGCCGAACGGTCGGTCACAAAGGTACCGCGACCGTGCTGCCGAACCACCAGTCCTAAACGCTCCAGTTCCTGCAGAGCCAGGCGTACCGTAGTGCGCGAGAGACCATAGCGCTCCGAAAGTTCGCGCTCGGAAGGAATCATGTCACCGGCGCGATATTCATGGTCGATCTTTTCGGTCAGAATATCGACCAGCTGATCGTACAGCGGTTGCTTACGCGCTCCGATCGCCATCCTATCCTCCCTTTTGCTCGAATTCGGCTAACTACCTAGGGTGTTTAGCATTATCTGTCTGCCACACCCGAATCATCAAGAAAACAAAAGCCGCGCGCTCTTTCGAGCGCGCGGCTTTTAACATACACATGGCTTAAGGGGTCGGGGTGTGAGCCGCGTAGGGACACACCCCTCAAGCTAGAGCCTTACCAGATGCTCGGCCAGAGACCAAGCGGGCCAGCGCCCAGGATGCCAAGGACGAAGAGCAGGAGAATGCCCTTGGTCGGGGTCCAGCTGTGCTTAGCGAACATGTAGTAAAGCAGCAGCGTAAGCATAAGCGGGACGAGCTTCGGGACGATGGTGTTGAGGGTGTCGGCAACAGAGAAGTTGACCGGATCCTCGGTAACGGTGCCGTAGGTCACGGACTCCATGCCGTTACCCAGATCGGTGACGCCGCACTCGACAGCGTTGCCGTCGGCATCGGAAGCGATAAGGGCGTTGCCGTCCTTATCGGTCATGGCGATGGTACCGGCCTCAGCGGTCTCGGTATCGATGCCCTCCATACCGGTGAAGTTCTCGGCCTCCTTCTCGGAGACGATCACGGTAGTAGCGGAGAGGCCACGGGTGGTGCCGTTGGGGATCTGGAGGTTGATCTGGGTGCCACCCATGGTGACGACCAGGCAACCGACGACGAAAACGCCCATGATGGAAGCGGCACGCGTGAAGGCCTGCATGTTGGCGGTCAGAGCGTCAATAGCGCTGGTGCCAAGCTTGTAGGACCAGTTCATGAGCCAGAAGCGCAGAGCGAACTGGACGGCGTTGAAGATCACCAGGAAGATGATCGGCGCAGCAGCGTTGCCGTTGATGGCCATGTTGGAGGTGATGCCGGCCGTGATAGGCACGAGCGTCAGCCAGAACAGGGCGTCACCGATACCACCGAGCGGGCCCATTGCGGCGACGCGGACGGCGCGGATCGTGGGGATGTCAACCTTGTTCTGCTCGAGCGAAAGCACGATGCCCATAACAAAAGTGACGAGGAACGGGTGGGTGTTGAAGAACTCCAGGTTGTGGCTCATGGAAGCCGCGAGGTCGTTCTTGTTGGTGTGGATCTTCTCCAGACCGGGGATGATGGAGTAAAGCCAGCCAGCGGCCTGCATGCGCTCGTAGTTGAACGATGCCTGCAGGAAGCAGGAGCGCCAAGCCATCTTGTTGAGGGTCTTCTGGTCGAGCTGCGGAGCAGGAGTGAGATCCTCGTAGTGCTCCGGGATCACATACTCATTAGATGCCATCTTCGAAGTCACCTCCGTCAGAAACAGCTGCACCCTTCAGCTCGGTCTGCTGCTGGAAGTCCCAGAAAGCGATGCCGAAGCCGATGAGAGCGAGGATGAGCAGAGCAGGGGTTGCCAGCGAATCGTTGGCAACGGTGATGAGCGCGAGGCCAAAGCCCATGAGGAAGAAGCCCCACATATCGCGGTTCATCATAACCTTGAGCAGGACGGCGAAGCCGACGAAGCGCATCATGCCGCCTGCAGCGGAGAGACCGGTCTGCAGCCAAGTCGGGATGGCGGAAGCGATGGTCTGACCGATGGTAGCGCCAGCGATGAAGAACAGGGTGACGACGACAGCGAAGATCAGGCCGAGCAGAGCCATGGCGAAGTAGTTCAGGCGCTCGATGCCCTTGGTGTCCGCGTTGTGAGCCATGTTATCGGCCGTGGACATAAGCGGGGACATAAGCGTGAAGACCAGGGTAACGCCAAGCTGGCCAAGCAGAGCGAACGGAATGGCGAGGCCGACTGCCGCGTTGGGCTCGAGGCCCGTGGCGATAGCGAGAATGGCTGCCATGAGGCCGCCGATGACGGCGTTAGGCGGCTGAGCGCCTCCGATCGGCATGTTGCCGATCGTCATGAGCTGATAGGTACCACCCACGAGAAGACCGGTGTTGAGGTCGCCAAGGATAAGACCGATGACGGCGCCGGTGACGATGGGCTGATAGAGAGACTCGAGGAAGTCAAACTGGTCGATTGCCGCGATGAACGTAACAACGAAGACCAGAGCGATCTGGATGATCGAGTATTCCATCTTGCTCCTCCTTTCAAAATGTATGTACGCACTTTGGATATCACGTACAGAACGTCAGGGTTTCACTCCTGACAACGTGGATCACGAGGATTACGAGAAGAGCTTGCTCGTGTCCTCAACAGGCGTGCTCGGAACGCGCCTGATCTCCAACTCCACCCCCAATTCCTGCAGCTCTTTAAACGCAGCGACATCCTCGTCGTTAACTGCGACGGAGGTGGCGACTTGGCGCTTTCCTTCCGACATGTGCATGTTGCCGATGTTTACCTTCTTTATAGGCACACCGCCCTTGACGAGCGTAAGCACGTCTTCCGGTGTTTCGGCCACGATGAAGATCTTCTGGCGCGGGCTCGCCTTGCCAATGACGTCGATGGTCTTCTGCAGGGAGAAGAAACGCGTAGCGACGCCGGCGGGAGCGGCCATCTTCATGAGGTTCTGGCGCATGGTGTTGGACGCCACGTCGTCGTTGGCGACGAGGATGAGGTTGGAGCCCAGAGTGGAGTTCCACTGGGTGGCAACCTGACCATGAACCAGTCGGTTATCGATGCGGGTAAGAAGAATGTTGGGTTCTGCCATGTTGATCAGCTTCCTTTCGATATTTGCTGACGACAGTTACTTGATCTCCTGAATCGCGTAACGCGAAACATCTACGACGGCTCCGGATCGGACTTTGATCTGGACCTTCTCGCCTTCGATGCCTTTGACGGTTCCGTAGATACCGCCGGCGAAAAGAACCTCCTGACCCGGCTTGAGCTCGGTGTGCAGCTCCTTGAAGTACTTCTGCTTCTTCTTCATGTTGATTTGCGACCAGATGGTGTAAATCAAGCCCATGATGACAAGCAGGCCTAAAAGGGCGACCGAGGAGCTCAGGACGTTGGCCCCGAAATCGGCCATTAGATGCCGTCCTCGTCGCCGAAGATATCCTCTTCCTCGGAGCCGGCAACGGATGCGACCGTCTGGGCGGTGATGCCCGTCTGGCCAACGGTCACGGCCTGCTCGCCAAGCTCGGCGAGCGTGGCATTGCCGCGGAGGAACAGAAGCTCAATAACCATGGGAAGGTTGGTGCCAGTCAGAACCTCGACGTTGTCGACATCCTGGGCAATCATCATCGACTGGTTGAACGGGGTGCCGCCAAGCAGGTCGGTAAAGACGAGCACGCCATCGCACTCCTCGCGCATGGCGGTAATAGCGGCGCGGAGATCCTCACCGTAGGAAGCAGCCTGGTCGCCCTCAAAAGGAACGACGGTAAAAGCGGGCTGGTCGCCGGCAACCATAGCGATAGCGCTTGCAAGGCCGGGTGCGAACTGTCCATGACCGGTAAGAATAAAGCCAACCATTCAAATTTCCCTTCCGAAGGTGTGTACGATCTGTGTCCGATGATTTTCGGAAGCCAGCGGGCGCTCGCCCTTAAAGCTTCTTAGAAAGCGTTCTTTGAAGACCAGCGGTTTCTAAACTGGTAGTAACCACGTGACGTGTTGTTGTCACTATATCACCCCAGAAGAGGCCGCTTTCGTTGATTCATACGGTAAAACGTTTTTGCACCGCTCACGGTGATATTTCGACCGTTTACCGGTCGTTAACACTTCTACCTGCGGTTTTGAAACCGTTTCGAAATGCTTTGGCAAAAGATCGGATCTATTCCTGTGTCTAAACAACGCAGGGCGGCTAAAAATAGCGTGTAGAAAAATTGCAGGTCATTGTGAAGATATGTGAATTGGTCTTTTTGACTTAATACCAGTTAGAACCAGTTTTGAGATTATCGGTGAACGGTAGTTTTCGACCGTTTACCGGTTACTTGCAATCGTTTGCAGCTGTTTTCCCATATGAATTAGGGGAACCCGATGGAGCGCTTGCGCGATCACGGGAAGTTTTGGCATTTGTCCTTATCCCCCGCGCGCCAAACTCCGGCATCCAAAACGAGCTAATAGCTCACGCTAATCGTTTTCAATCATTACTTGCTCAGTATCCGTAATTATATATCGTTTATCGTTAATTCTGATATGATTCAAGTATCATCCCAAACGCCGATTGGAGGGGTTATGGTCCATCGAAACGCATCTATATCGAATGAAACCATCAGCCCCGAACAGACGGTAGCCAAACTGAGGAAGCTCGCTCGCATCTGCAAATGGGCCACGATCTGCATTACCACCGCGCTCGCTCTGGGGCTCCTCGCAGTCATTGCGATTGACCTTCTACTCATATTGCCTGGCCTCTCCCAAGGCCCGTGTCTCCAATCCGTAGAACTTCAAGCCGGCGAAGGGCCGTGCCTTGCTATCGTCGGTACCGATGTGCAGGCCCCACTTATGCTCGTCGCACACGATGGTCACACTGCCATAGGGAGCCTTTTGATGACATGTCTCGCGCTTACCATCGCGATAAGCGTGCGCAGGCTTTTCTTCAACATTGAAAAGGAAGGCAGGCCCTTTGACCTTGAATGTAACCAGACACTTCGTCGAGTAGGACATTTATTCCTTATCGGCGGCGTTGCCGTGAGGCTTCTTGGTGCCGTTATCACGGGAATGATACTCTCAGGATTTGGCGGCAGCTTTACGGATGCGTTCGTCGGCCCGTTATTCGAGCCCTCCATGCTCTTTGCAGGCCTGATTATCTGCCTGATTGCTAGCATCTTCCGCTACGGGTATATCCTGCAAAAACAAGATGACGAGTTGCTCTAGGGGGATCCATGATTATTCTGCGGCTTGACCGCATGCTCGCCGAACGCAAGATCTCATCCAAAGAGCTTGCGGAACGTGTGGGCATCTCCCAGGTCAATATGTCACGCATTAAGACGGGCAAGGTTTCTGCCATACGTTTTTCAACTCTTGACGCGATATGCCGGGCACTCGACTGCCAACCGGGCGATGTACTGGAATATATATCCGACGATGAAGCCGATAGCCTTTTTGGACTTAAAGATGAATAGCCATAATTAAGCCGCCAATCACGCCTTCAACGCAAAAGCCCGCTAGAACGGTGTTCGTTCTAGCGGGTTCAATCAGATATATCGGCTTCGTACTCGAAAGCTCAGGCAAACCTTACGCAAACAGGCCGTAGATGCTGATGTTGGCCTTGGCGTAGAGGCCGTTAGCATACTCGGTCCACTTGGAGCTGGCGCTCGAAGCCTGCGAAGAGTACTGCTGGTAGGCGGTGTAATAGGCGGTCATGGCCTGCTTATAGGTAGCGCTATCGGCCGTAAAGGCATCGTCGGCAAAGGCCTTAGCGTAGGTGCCATCGGCGTCCTTCCAAGTGCCTTTCTCGCTATCCCACTCGTCGCCGGCAAGGTTGATGATGTAGTCGGCGTAGTCCTTGCTCGCGGTCTCCTCGTTGCCGTCAGAAGGCTCGGTCGGAGCGGTCGGCATGCTTGCGGAGCTATCGCCCACCTTCTTCTTGTAGAGCTTCTGCAGCGTCGCGGACTGGCGGACGATCTGCTTGGCCTGGTCCTTAGACACGCCATACTGCTTGGCCATGGTCTTGTAGTCCGAAGTGCCGATGGAATCCTCGGCGTACTTCTTCATCTCCTTAGAAGAGACGGTGATGCCTTCGTCCTCGGCAGCGTCGAGCAGGATCTTGTTGCGCACATAGGACAGGATGACGTCGGCAGACGGAGCGGTGTAGTTGCCATCGCTATCCTTGACGGTATCAAGGCTGTACTGGCTCTCGATGGCCTCGCGCGCGGTGATGTCGCTCTTCTTGCCGTTGTAGCTGTAGCTTGCCACGGTCGAATCGAGCTGGTCCTCGGTGAGGGTCGCCGAGCCGACGCCCTTGCCGCCAAAACCGCCGTTGCCGATAAAGAAGCCGACCACGGCAGCGATCACGACTGCAACCACGAAGGCGGCAATCATCGTCTTCTTGTGCTTGGATGCATGGTCGCCCGCGTCGGAGTCGTCGTCCTCGTCCTGCTCCTCGGGCATGAGGTTCTCGTCAGCGGCATCCGCGGCAATCTGAGCCTCCAGGCGGGCGTCCTCCTCCTCGGCCGTCGTACCGGCAGCAATGTGCTCAGCAGACGTACCGGCGACCAGATCAATCTTCTCGTCCTCATCACCGTCGGGGCCTTCGCCGCGCTCGATGATCTGGATGCCGTCGATCTCGTCCTTCTCGTCCTTCTTTTGAATCAGACCCATATCAGTTACTCCTTGTTAGGAAACATAGTCCGCAATAGAATACGCCCGACAGAGCGCCGGGCGTATTGATTCTCAGGTTATACGCAAACACTTAAGTACTATTTAGGCGTTTGCAGTCTGCATGCCTTAGGCCAGGTGCGCGATAACGGCATCGGCAAAGGCCTGCGTGCCCACAGCGCCCTCAACGGAGCCGGTCTGGGCACGACGAACGTCGCCGGTAACCTGCTCACCCTCGTCGAGCGTGGTAGAAACGGCGGCGCGAATGCGATTGGCAGAGTCGTTCTCGCCCAGGTGATCGAGCATCATCGCAGCAGAGAGGATCTCGGCTGTGGGGTTGGCGATATCCTGGCCCGCGATATCGGGCGCGGAGCCGTGCGTAGCCTCGAAGATGGCGCAGTCGGCACCGATGTTGGAGCCGGGGGCCATGCCTAAGCCGCCCACTAGGCCGGCACACAGGTCGCTCACGATGTCGCCGTACAGGTTGGGCAGTACAAGGACATCGAAGTCGTTGGGGTTCTGGACCAGGCCCATGCAGGTGGCGTCGACAATCTTGTCGTTGAACTCGATATCGGGATAGTTGGCGGCCACCTCGCGCGCAACGCGCAGGAACAGGCCGTCGGTCGCCTTCATGATGTTGGCCTTATGCACGGCCGTCACCTTTTTGCGGCCGCAGCGGCGGGCATACTCAAAGGCATACTCCACAATACGGCGGCTCTTGGCGATAGAGATGGGCTTGATCGAGATCGCGGAATCCGCGGCGAAGGTCTTCTGGCCCGAACGCTCGACGAGCTGCGAGAGCTCCTCGACCTCGGCAGCGCCCTCATCGAACTCGATGCCGGCGTAGAGGTCCTCGGTGTTCTCGCGCACGATGACCAGGTCGACATCGCGGAAGCGCGAGCCATCGCCCGGCTGCGACAGGCAAGGTCGCACGCAGGCGTACAGGTCGAAGTGCTTGCGCAGGGCCACGTTGACGCTGCGGAAACCCGTGCCGACCGGCGTAGTGATGGGGCCCTTGATGGCAACCTTGGTCTCGGCGACCGCATCGAGCACGTGCTGGGGCAGCGGCGTGCCAAACTCGTCCATGACGCCGGCACCGGCCTCCTGGACGTTCCAATTGATCTGGACACCGGCGGCCTCGACCACGCGGCGCATGGCCTGCGTAATCTCGGGACCGATACCGTCACCGGGAATCAGGACTACATCGTGCGCCATAATCTGTTACTCCTCGTCTTCGGCGTCGTCAGATTTTTTAACGCTAGCACGCTTCTTCTTTTTGGAGAGATCCAGGCCAAAACGTTTAACAAGCATTTCGCAAATCTCGCTCGAACGGGCCTTGAGATAGCTGCCCTTACCGTTCTCGGCATCGAACTTAAGGCGCAGCGCAAGCTTCTCGGCAACCTCGGCGTCGATCTCGCCCTGGCAAAACTCGTACAGGCAACCGAGCATGTCGCGATACTCGAGGTCGCCGTGGTAGCACTGGATGGCCTCGTCCAGGATGGGCCAAGCCTCGCGCGAACGCTCGACGCTCGTGGCGCCCCACACGCACAGCAGGCGGAAGGCGGCATAGCGCAGCGTGGAGGAAATCTCGTCGAACAGCGCAGTCTCGGCGCCCTCAAAGGCATCGCCCAGCTGCTCGGGGCAGGTGGTGGCGAGCGCCGCCAGGGCATCGAGGGCCTCCCAGCGGGTCTGAGCCTCGGGGCGGTCGAGTGCCTCGATCAGCGCGGGCACGCAGGGCACGACGCGCTGCGGATCGCGCTCGGCAAGCAGGTGCAGCACGCGGGCGGCAAACTGACGGATGCGGCGCGTGGGGCAGCCGAGCTCCTTGACCAGACGGTCGACGGCGTTCTCGTTCTCCTCTGCCAGCTGAAGCTGTGCCAGCTCCTCATCGGTGAGCTGTTCTTCCTTGTTTTCTGCCATAGTTACCTCTTCTTACTATTTCTTAGCGTGCTTGCCAGCACCCTTGCTGTCATCGGTGACCGAGATGAGCTGTCGGTCGGCTGCACCATTGTGACGCGCACGGCGACGCTCCTCGGCGTCGCCCGCGTCGGCGGCGGCGCGGTGAGCCTTGTTGACGTTAAAGACCTCGTCGTGCTTGCGCCACGGGCCGACGGACTCGCCGAAACTCATCTTAAGGCCGGCGATAAAGCCGCCGAGCCAGCCGATCGGCGCAAACTGCACCAGCGGGAACAGCGAGAACACCCAGGTTAGCAGGACGACTGCCGCCGCACCCGCAAAGTTGGCAATCCAGTAGTCGCGCTTGGTGATGACGCGCTTTTCGCACGCCCACTGGCCGCACAAAAAGCCGATGTAAATCGCAAAGAGAAAGAGCACCAGCGCAAGCACCACGAACGTCCAGCTCATGGGCTCTACTCCTCGTGATGATGGCCGCAGCAGCACTCGTGGCCGTCATCGTGGCCGTGACCGCCGCAGCACTCGTGGTCCTCGCCATGGTGGTGGCCGCAACCGCACTCGTGGTCGTCGCCGTGCTCGCCGCAACCGCAGCCTTCCTCGTGGGCACCATGCTCCTCGGGACGATACTGCGACCAGTCCAGACCGGCGGCGATGGCGTCGGCCTCCTCCTTATAGAGGACCGTGATGGCCTGGGTGCCCAGCTTGGCGCCACCGATGGCGTCGAGCATGTCGTAGAGCGTAGAGGCCACGTCGGCACCGGGCAGCGCGAGCTCGCGATCGTCGGCGTAAGCGAGCGCCAGGCGCAGGTCCTTGATGAAGTGCTCAACCATAAAGCCGGGCTTGTAGTCGCCGTCGAGCGCCTTGGGCGCCAGGCTCTCCATGGCGCCGGACTTGCCGGTACCGCCCAGGATCATCTGGCGGGTCTTCTCCAGGTCAAGGCCGCTCAGCTCGGCAAATGCCATGGCGTCCGCCATGCCGACCATGCAGGCGCCCAGCGACACCTGATTGGCGAGCTTGGCAGCCTGGCCCTTGCCGGCGCCATCGAAGCAGCAGATGTTGGCCGCAAAGGTGGCAAGGATGTCGCGGACCGGCGCGATGTCGTTCTCGGTAGCGCCCACGATAGCCGTGAGCGTGCCGGCGATAGCACCCGACTCGCCGCCGGTGACGGGGCAGTCAAACGCCATGCGGCCGGAAACCTGGGCGGCCTCGGCAATGTCACGGGCGAGCTCGGGCGAGCTCGTAGTGAGGTCGATCAGGACCGCTCCGGGCTTAGTGCACGCGAGCAGACCGTCGCCCGCCAGGTAGAGCTCCTCGACCTCGGAGGGATAGCCCACCATGGTAAAGACGACGTCGGCGTTAGCCACGGCCTCGACCGGCGTATCGGCCCAGACGGCACCGCGCTCGATAAGCGCGGCAGCCTTGGACTTGGTGCGGTTGTTGACCGTGACAGGATAGCCGGCGTCCAGGATGTGGCCGGCGATGGGGGCACCCATGATTCCGGTGCCGATAAATGCGACGGAGAGCTTGTTTGCCATGAAACCTTTCCTTTTGGGTTGGGTGTTGTTACCAGGTTAAATACTCGGTGCCAGCGTTTGGGCAGTGAGCTGGGATCGATTACGGCCGCGTTACTTGCCTACTGACCGCGCACGCGGCGGGCGATGCGGTCGGAAAGCGACGCCTTGTCGGCGCGGTTCTTACCCCAAAACGCACAGGCCACCATGCCGGGGCCCACGTGCGAGCCGATGGTGGGACCCACGGAGCTGCGAATGATCGTGACGTCGGCGCAACCCTCCTCCTTGCGGATGGCAGCTTCGAGCCAGTCACCGTCCTTTTCGGCATCGGCAGTCATAATGGCGATGGGCATGGTGCGATCGGGCACGTAGTTCTCGCGGAACGACTTGAGGATGGACTTGAGTGCCTTCTTGCGGCCTCGGTTGACACCGATTAGCGACAGCGAGCCGGCAAGGTCGTAGGAGAGCTCGGGCTTGACATCGAGCTTTGCCGTAAGCTGCGCCGCCGCGGGCGGAATGCGGCCGCCGGCAGCCAGTGCGTCGAAGCTCTCGAGCGTAAAGTAGCCGTGGACGTAGGTCTTTGCCTCGTTTGCCCAATCGACCAGCTGCTTGGCGGTCAGTCCCGCCGAACGCTGGCGCACGGCCTCGAGCGCCAAGAGCGCGCCGGTCGCGCAGGGCAGAGCGTTGTCGACCACGTACAGCTCAAAATCGGGATACTCGGCGCGCACGGCGTCCGCCGCCTGGCACGCGGAGTTGTAGCTCGATGACAGCGCCGAGGTAAAGCACAGGTAGACCGTGGGCGTGCCCTCTTTGGCGCACTCGGTAAAGAACTCGATATAGCGACCGAGCGACACAGCCGAGGTGGACACGCGGGCACCGGCGCGCATGCGGTCGTAGAACTCTTTGGGTGTGATGCTCGACCAGATGTCATCCGTGCGCTCCTCGCCATCGATAATGAAGGGGAAACCCAGGATATCGACATCGAGGTTCGCGGCGACCTCGGGGCTAAAGTCGCAGCAGGTATCGACGACGATGCGGCAGCGGTCAGAATGGCCGGTAGATGCAGCCTTGTCCATCAAAGCGACTCCTTACGTAAAAAGGCGGCCACCCGCATGGGATGGCCGCCAACCGTTAACTCATGCAAGTTAACGTATTTTACTCGTCAAGTGTTTCGATGCGGGGCTTGATGATGCCATATCCACCATTCTTACGGTGATACACCACATTGATGAGGCCAGTCGTCGCGTTCTCGAATACGTAGAAGTCATGACCAAGCAGATCGGTCTGCACCAGCGCCTGCTCCTCAGTCATCGGGGTGACGTCGATGACCTTCTCGCGGACGAGCAGGTCATCCTCCTCCTCGGGCAGCAGCAGGTCGGCCAGATCCTCGACGCGCTCGACCGGCGCAACATCCGCGGCGCTGGCACCGCCCTGGCGGTTATCCACGATCTTGGTCTTGAACTTGCGCAGCTGGCGGGTGACCTTATCGGCGGAGAGATCGATGGCGGCATACATATCTGCGCCGTGCTCGGCAACGCGAATCACAGAGCCGCGGGCACGAACCGTAACCTCGACGATTGCCGGGTTGGGGTTCGAGGGGTTCTTCTCATAACGAAGCACGACGTCGACTGTCATGGGCTCGATATCGAAAACCTTGAGCGCCTCGCCGATCTTCTCATCCACATGCGCACGCAGAGCATCGGTTACCGTCGTCTTGCGTCCAGAAACCTTGATATCCATACGTGGCTCCAATCTGCCTCGGGGACTTACTGTACTGGCTATGTACCCATTGCCGTGCATTTAATCACGCGGATTCCTAAAGACCCGAATAACGATTGCTTGATACCGCATACCGAAGTCTCGCACTTTTCTGTGGCAAAGTGCGCTATGGGAGGGCGACGGCGACTTTGTTTTTGCACCTAAAAAACGTATTTGACCTGCTGGTTTTATGGAAACGAAAAAGCCGGGCTCCCCTGTTGGGAAAGCCCGGCAATGCGTGTTGAAACCGTGAAGAGGCGTCTCTCCTAGCGCATAGGAGACGCCACCCCTAGCAATAACTAGCTATTGAGCTTGTTAATGTCGTCGTCGGTGATAGTGCCCTCCTGGCCGGACGATTTATCCTCGGAGGTTGCACCCTCGCTGCTCGAATCGGAGGATGCAGACTCGCTGGATCCGGTCTCGGACGACTGCACGTCGACGCCCGAGACCGTCTTGGTGGTGAGGTCATAGGGCATCGTGCCGTACCAGACGGAGTGGACCGCCTCGAGCGTGCCATCGACCGTGATACCGTCGAGGGCATCGCTCACGGCACGGCATAGCTCGTCGTTGGCCGCGAGGCCCGCGACGCCGAGCGTCGAGGGCGTCTCGAGCGCGCCGACGTAAGAGATCTGGCTCATCAGGCGCGCAAGGTAGCCGCCGGCCGTGGAGTCGCAAATCACGTAGTCGATCTCGCCGGACTCGAGTGCCTCAAAGCACTCGTTGATGTTGGAGAAGGTCTTTTGGTTGGCCGTGATGCTCTGCTTGGCGAGCGCTTCCTGCGATGCCGAGGAGGTCTGAACGCCCAGGGTAGCGGTGTTAAGCGTTTCGGTGGAAACGCTCAGCGACTCGCCGTCGCTCGTCTTTCCGAACACTGCTGCAGCGTCGTACAGGCAAGTACCAAGCGTGCTGATATCACCATCCGTGGAATTGATGTCACCAATGAAGATGTCGGCCTTTTTGTCGCCGAGCGCGGAATCGGCAGACGACGCATCGACGAAGGCGACCTTAAGGCCCATGCGACTTGCAAGGGCGCGGGCAGCGTCGACCGCGTAGCCCGTGAGGTTGCCATCGGCGCCCTGCATGGCCTGCGGAGCATCGGAGGTATCGAGGGCAACCGTCAGGGTGCCGGGAGTGACCAGGGCATCGTCCGACACCGCAGGGGTGACGGTCTCGCGCTCGATCTGGTCAATCGTGGGTGTCGTGAACGTGGACAGTGGATTGAACGCGCATCCGCTCAAGCCCAATACGGCAATGACCGCCGCGGTCCCAGCACCTAACCGAGCCGCGTGCATCAAGCTGCCCCTCACCATGTCCACTACCCTGCCTTCTGTGTCGTATACAATCCGTGCGTTGCGCGGAATAACGGGTTGTTCCCACCAGCTGACCTGGTATTTGACCCCACACTTGCGCACCGGGGTGTTTGCTCGGGAGGCCGTAGCCACCTTCACGACTGGCCCGCTCGCCCGCGAGGCGGTATTGCCCCAAAGAAAGTAGAACGGACGGTGCGGCTTACATCTAGGACGCGCCATGATCGCGCCGCGCGCACGCGGTCGCTTACGTGGATCCCTTTGACCGCGTCTGTCTTGGACTAGGATGGACATTTTGTCCGTCCGCAACCACAGCCTGGCAGGAACGTAGCGCATTATAGCTAAGTTCAAGCTAAAGTTTAAGGTTAGGGGCGTCATTCGCACCGTGAGCACAGATTTTGCAGGTCGGAGCGGACTATTCGTGCCCCCATGAAGCCCGGAGCTCCCCTACGGGGAGCTCCGGGGCACCCGTCTCAGGGTGCCGTGTGCAAAAAACGGCAAATATGAGTACTGCTACCAATTTAGTAGCAGCGTTTTTCCGCCCCACGAGCCCTTTTTGAGTTCCGTACAGCCCGCTTGGCGCCAAGATATTCCACATTCGTTTATTATCTCTTCACTGAATCCAGATTTTCGGCTCAGGTTTCTCTGTTTTTCCTGTCACTAATCTAGTAACAGTACTCATATTTGCCGTTTTTT
This sequence comes from uncultured Collinsella sp., assembly GCA_900549355.1. Classification (GTDB taxonomy): domain Bacteria; phylum Actinomycetota; class Coriobacteriia; order Coriobacteriales; family Coriobacteriaceae; genus Collinsella. The sequence goes on from UROA01000008.1 coordinate 16,715, forward strand.
GCACAGAGCATATAACAAACCCTCTATAAAGCCATAGTTTTACGCCGGCTTGAGCCCAAAGCACGCTCGGAGCGTATTCAGCAGAGCATCTTGCCTCTTTCGACGAGCCTCTACACGATTCTGATATCGCTTACCCATGCGTTGGTAAATGCGCCATGCGAGCGCTTCCATCGCTTCCATGTCGCAGAGCATTTCGTTGTTGACCGTCGCGACCTCGATTCCCATAGTAATCAAACCCGTGTTGCGTTTTTCATCATGAATACGTCCCCTCCGGGAGGAATGGCCCAGCTCACCGTTGTATTCCAGGTCAAACCGGGCTGCTTCCTGATACGCATCGCAAACTGCATGTGGCAACCCCGAGATTGCCTGCGCGCGGTCATCGAACTCGATCTTGTAGTCGGTCTTAAAGGGACCGCAGGCAAATCCGCCATAGGAAAACGGAAGCGAAAACAGAGCGAGCATGATGCACTCCATGGGCGAGAGCAGGTTTTCTGACAGGTAGGGACACAGGCGCAGCAGCTGTTTGGCCGCACTCCCCTTGCATGCCGCAAGGTAATCTGCCAGGCGATCGGGCGTCAGCACTGGCTCGACTTCAAAGTAGCCCACGTCTGCCGGTTGGTCCTTGTCCTTTGCAAGCCTATTCGCAACAGGCGAGGTATAGGGAGGTAGATACTTCCCGCGATCGCTCAGTGAAATCTTGGAACACAGTTCCTGGGCCAGGGCAAACGCCTGGATACAGCCGACCTCGCGGGCGACGGCAACACAAAGGGCCTCGGGAGATAGGCTGTACACCCCCGGTTCCACCTCTAGAATCGAGCCGGCAGGCAACCCGGAACACACGGACCAGCCCACGCCAGGCATGCGGCGGCGCTGCGCCGCAGATCCCACCAGCAAGCACAGATCTTCTTGCACCTCGCCGCTTTTGGCTCCAATTCGCACCAGGTCGGAAAGATAAATATCCTCGGTCGAAGGCGATGACGTGCACAGCACGCGGCGCTCCTCCTCGGGCTCAAGGTTCTTCCAGCCGACGTAGCCCATCTGCCGGCGCTCGGCGCGCATCATACGCAACGCCGAGGCACCCGTCAGGATCACGGAAGCCGCAAGCTGCTCTTTTGTCGGCTTGTTGCGCTGTTTGATTGTTACCGCCACACGAATCACCCCTACCAAACGCGTGCGATGGCGAGGCCATCAACGGCCGCGGCACCGGCGCGTTTGAGTTCCGCCGAAGCCGCTGCCATCGTCGCACCCGTGGTGATAACGTCGTCGATAAGCAGCAGGCGGCGGCCCCGCACATCCTCAACGGTCTCGTACATGCCTCGGGCGCGTTCACGGCGTTCTTCACGACCGAGTTCACGCTGGTCGCCATGGCCGTACTTAACGAGGGCGTCGAGCAGCGGAACACCCGACAGCTCGCAAAATGAGCGCGCGATGGCTTCCATATGATCGAAGCCTCGCCGCCGAAACGCCGCCGACGTCGCGGGCACAAACACCACCGCATCGGCACCGGACAACACACCACCGTAGCGATCGGGTGCCGCGACCTGGGCATGTAAGGCGGTATCGTATAGCAGCTCTGCCAGATACGGCGCCAGGCGTCGCTCACCCCCGTCTTTGTACGCTTTAATGATCCGCGGCAGCGGATGCGTGTAAACGGCACATGCCAGGCACCGGTCGAGAGCTTCGGCCATCGCCGAGGACGTACCCTCGACCGAGCACTCGGTGCACAGCAAGTCTCCAAACGGGGCGCCGCATCGAGTGCAGCTATGCCGCGGGTCGATGAGCGCAAGCGCGGCCAGGCAGTCTTGGCAAATAAGCGCACCGGCGCGCTCGCAGCCGGCACATCGCGTGGGTGACAACGCCTCAAGCGCCTCGTGCGCCGCCCGCTCGGCAAAGGGTAGCAATTTGTCCGCAAACGGTAGGATGCCGGCACCTTGCAGGCATCCCAACACGTTCAAATGTCTCTTCACGACACAACCCTCCCTACGCTCGGTCGCAGGGAGGGTCGTTGATTCAGCGCTATGGTACCCCGACGCGTTTGGGGTCAGGCAGGTTAAATCCGTTTGCGGGCGCTATTCGCCGGTGGGCGGTTGCGGTGCGGACGAGTTTTGGGTCGAGCCCTCGCCACCATCCTGGCGCGGCTTGCGGGAACGGCGACGGCGACGGCGCTTCTGGCCCTGGTCGGCCGAACCCTCGCCACCACGATCTTCGCGCGACTCGCGTTCGTCGCGAGCAGCACCGCGCACGGCCTTGGCAGCTGCCCCTCCGCCATCTCCGGGGCGACGACGTGTGACCTTGACCTCGCCATCCGAGACCTGATCGGCCACAGAGGGCACCGAGGGCTTTTGCTGCGTGCCCGAGGAATGGCGACGACGCGGACGCGGGGTGCGCTCGTCATCGTTGCGCTGCTTGCCACCCTTGTCGGCAGGCGCATCGGAACCCGAACCACCCTTGGGGCCGGCACCGGCTTCGCGAGCGGCTGCGGCGCGGAAGGCGTCCTCGCGCTCCTCGCTCGACAAATGGCGGCGGCGACGGCGCGTGGGATTCATGCCACCGCCGCGGTTTTGCTGTTGGGGCTGCTGAGCCTCGCGCTCGCGGGGGGAATTCTTGCCTGCGGGAGCGGCCTCGCCGGTATCGCCCGAACCCGAGCGCTTGCGGCGGCGACGTCCACCGGCGGCCTCCTCAGCCTCGGGTGCCTCGGCCTTGCCGCGACCCTTACCGCGGCCGCGACCCTCGCCCTGGCTCTGACCGGCACGGGTATCGGCGTCCGCATCGCGACGGCGGCGCTTGGGCATCGACGTGCCGGCCAGACGGTCGGCGCTCGACAGGCCATCGCCCACGTCGACGCCGTTCTCGCGGTCGAGCTCCATGAGCGCCAGGCGCATCTCGGGCGACTCGATACGCTCGAGCACGTCGCGCGTCACGCAGTCGGGGCGGCAGTTGCAGCCCTGCTCGGCGGCCTTCTTTTTGCAGCCCTCCGAGCACGTCATATCGGCCAGGTTGACCTTAAAGACTTTGCCGTTCTCCAGGCGCAGCACCAGCTGCTCACGCGGCGTGTCATACTCCTGGATACGCGCCTTGCCAAGCGGCGTATCGATGAGTGTCTTCTTTTTGGGCGCACGGCTCTTAAAGTCCTTGTACGCCTCGAACTCATAGCGCAGACAGCACATCAGGCGGCCGCAAACGCCGCTGATCTTGGACGAGTTGAGCGGCAGGTCCTGCTCTTTTGCCATGCGGATCGAGACGGGCTCAAACTGTCCGCCAAAGCGCGTGCAGCAGAGCTCCTGTCCGCACTGGGCATAGCCGCCCACCAGGCGGGTCTCGTCGCGCACGCCGATCTGGCGCATGTCGACGCGGATGTGCAGCGTCGAGGACAGATCCTTGACGAGCTGGCGAAAATCGACGCGTTCCTCAGCCGCAAAGTAGAACACGGCCTTCTCGCCGCCAAACAGGTACTCGACGCCGACCGGCTTCATCTCGAGGTCGAGCTCCTTGACCAGGCGGCGGAAGTCGACCATGGCCTCGTCGCCCTGGATGGCCAGGTCGTCGGCAAGCTGCAGGTCGATGTCGCTCGCCACGCGCAGCACGGGCTTAAGCGGCTGACCGATCTCATCTTGCGGCACCTCGAAGGGATCGGCCGTGACCAGGCCGATCTCGGTTCCGCGCTCGGTGGAGCAAATGGCATAATCGGCCTCGAGGATATCCAGATCCTGCGGATCGAACCACAGGTCGCGCGAGGCGTAGGTAAACTTAACGGGTACGACTAACGGCATTTCAGTGCCTTCCTGATATCGAACAGCATGACCTCGATGGCCAGCTGGGGAGTAACGTTTCTGGCGATGTTGCGCTCGGCGGTTGCGACTGCCTCGAGCGCCCGCGTGGCACCCGCAACATTGGTCGCAGCGGCAAGCCGACCGATCGTGTCGCGCACGTCTTCGTTCACCACGTCGGCCGCCTCGTCCTGAAGCGTCAGCAGCACATCGCGCATGAGCGTCCGCGCGCTCGCCAGCGCTTCCATGATACCCGAACGCTCGCGCGCGTTGAGCTCGCGCTTGTTGCGGTCCTCAAGCTGCTTCAATGCTCCACGCGACAGGTAGTCGGCGTTTTGCTCGAGCACCTTTTCCTGCGTGGACTTGACCTCGGCGAGCGGTGCCTTAACGGCGACAATAAGCGACTTGGCGCGGCTGAGCACATCGGCCTCGTCGGCAGCGATGAGCGAATCGATGGCACGGACCATCTGGCGGCGAGCATCCTGGCGCTCGGCACTCTTAAGGAACTCGATACCGCGCGTGGGGCTTCCCGCCACGGCGACCGCCATGCGGCAACGCGCGAGATCCTGACCCGTCGCGCGACTCACGGCACGCGCGGCCACGGTGGGCGACACCAGCCGAAACGGCACACACTGGCAGCGGCTCACGATGGTGGGCAGCATCACATCTGCCGAGGTGCCCAGCAGGATGAACATGACGCCCTCGGGCGGCTCCTCGAGTGTCTTGAGCAGTGCGTTGGCGGTGTTAGCGCGCAGCTGCTCGGCACGGTCGATGATGTAGACCTTGGCCTTGGCGCGGATGGGCGTCAGCGGAACGTCGTCGAGCAGCTCGCGGGTCTGGGCAATGAGGTATCCCGTGGCGCTCTCGGGCGTGTAATAGTGCACGTCGGGGTGTGTGTGCCGAGCAACGCGCACGCAGCTATCGCATGCGCCGCAGCCGTCCTGCTCGCACAGGAAAGCTTGGGCGAGCGCCCACGCGGCATCGAGTTTGCCGGCGCCGGGAGCGCCCAAAAACAGGTAGGCGTGCGATGCGCGGCCGCTGGCGACGGCGTTGGTCAAAAAATCGCGCACGCGCTGTTGGGTGTCGAGCTTGGCCAGCAGGCTTGTCTGAGCGGAGGCCATGTTACTCGGCCTCCTTAGCAAGCGCGCCGACGACGGCGTCTTGCGGAATGTCGAGACCATACGCGCGAATCTGCTCGACCGTCTTCTCGAAGACTTCCTCGATGGTCGCGGTAGCGTCGATGAGCTTTACGCGGTTTGGCTCCTCGGCGGCAATTGCGCAAAAGCCCTGGTAGACACGCTCTTGGAAGGCCATGCCCTTAGCCTCCATGCGATCTGCCGCACCGCGGTCGGCCATGCGCAGCGCCGCCTGCTCGGGCGTGATGTGATAGACGAGCGTGAGCGCCGGGTGCGTACCCGCGACGGCCAGGTTGTTGGCATCGCGCACCATCTGACGATCGAGGCCATCGGCAAACGCCTGGTAGCAGGTCGTGGAATCGTAGAAGCGATCGCACAGGACCACCTTGCCGGCAGCAAGGGCGGGCGCGATGACCTCGTGCACCAACTGAGCGCGTGCCGCCTCGTAGAGCAGCAACTCGCAGGTGTCGCCCATCGCCGTATTGGCAGGGTCGAGCAGCAGAGCACGGATCTTTTCGCTGATGGCGGTACCGCCCGGCTCGCGCAGGCTCACAACCTGGTAGCCAGCGAGCTCGAGCGCACGGGCAAGCAGGCGCGCCTGCGTAGATTTACCGGCGCCATCGACACCCTCGAGCGTAATGAAGCTATGTTGAGCGGGCTCAAAAGCCATGGGCGCAGCCCCTTCCTGCAAGGCGCGTAAATGCAGATATATATCAACCAAGCCATGATACCCCAGTGCTCGGTGCGTCCCCAATGGCTAAAGGTGCCTTTCCAAAGTTGCGGTGAAAAAGGGACTGATTGAAGCTCTTAGGCCGCCACTTGCGGCGGCCGCCAAACAGTCCCTATTTCACCGCAACTTATGATGGGGAATTTTGGACGCTGGGTATAATCGTCGTATTGCATTGAAATGTGGCGAAAGGAGTGGCAATGTCTCGGTATTGCGCCTCGTGCGGCAAGCTTCTTGCAGATAATGCCAAGTTCTGTACCTCGTGCGGTGCACCTGTTGAGCAAACAACCGCGAGCGATAGCCAGCCCGCTTTTGAGCAGACCGGCTCCCTTGATACGCCGCAAGTCAAGGCGGACGACCCCCTCGCCTATCGCCCCGACCCCGCCGCAGGCCCCGCGGCCGTCGAGACCACGCAGCGCATACCCGTCGCGAGCGGCTCGCCCCAACAGCAGCCGGCTCCCGCATACGCGCCCGCTTCGCCACAGACCCCCACTCCCAAAAAGAGCGGCACCGGGCCGCTTATCGCCGTTATCGTTGTGCTGGTGGCGATCATCATCGCCCTGGTCGTTTTCTTTGTGATCAAGCCTTTCGACAACGCCGCCACGCAGACGACTGCCGAGGTAGCTAAGCTGCACCATGACGTCGACGACGATGACCTAAAGCCTCTCGGCGATCCCAACAGCCTGTACGACGATGATGACGATGACGACGAGGATGGCGGCGAAGCAACGCTCTCCGAGCAGAACCTCTACCGCCGACTGAGCGAATACTACGACTTGCTCGAAGACCTCGACAACTACGTCCGTGGCTGCGCGCAGAACTTCAACGGCAGCTATCTGGAAGAAGATCGAACCACCCGTCAAAATCTCGCCGACGTCGCCGAGCGCACGGAGGACACCATCGAGCAGTATTACGACATCGTCGAGGACCTAGACGTCCCGACGAGCTCCAAGAACTACAGCTCCTGGAAGGACATCATCGCCCTGTACGACGACCTGGATCACCGCATTGACGCAATCTGTGATGCCTGGGAGATCAGCCTGAAATACGCCAAGCCTGCGGACCACAAAAATGAGATCGTGGCGCCGCTGTCACGCGACAACGTGGCGGGCACCAATGACAATAAGTACCGCCTAGACTTTGAGGAGCGCTATCCCGGCGCCAAGCCTGTCGAGGTGAAGTAATCCCAACAACTGATCAAAACTTGCGGTGAAATAGGGATTAATTAGGCCTTTTGCCAGCAAAAACAGGGCTCTTCGGGGGTTTGTGTGGGTTAGCCGCCCGGTAAAAGTGCCCGCCTAGCAG
>UROA01000009.1 GCA_900549355.1 uncultured Collinsella sp.
CCCTCGATTTCGCGGGCCCCCATCCGCATCTTGGATGACCCCGCCCTGTCAGAGCGCCTGTGCGACTATGCGGAGACGCTCGTCTGTCCGCTCTAATGTCGTCGGTCGTGCGCCTGTCGCCATAGCTGCAGGTAGTGGCCGATCTGGGCTGACTCGATACGCTGGTATGAACTGGTGGGCAGCGACGTTAAGAATTTCTTGCCGTAGCCCTTCGTCACCAGGCGCGGGTCGGCCAAAATGAGTACGCCACAATCGGTCGATGAGCGAATGAGGCGACCGGCTGCCTGCTTGACCTCGAGCACGGCCTCGGGAAGCGAATAGCGCGCCCAAGCGCGGTCTTCGCGCAGATTGCGCTCGCATGAGAGCGGGTCTGTGGGGCTCGAAAACGGCAGCTTGGGGATGATGACGCAGCGCAGCGTCTCACCGCTGGCGTCAAACCCCTCCCAAAAGGCCTTGAGCGCAAAGAGCGACGAGGTCGGTTCGTTGATAAAGCGATCGCGCAGACGGCGAGGAGACGAGTTGCGCTGCTGGCAGTTGAGTTCCAGACCCGCACGAGCCATCTTGGGCTCGACGCGAGCGCACAGCTCCTCCATGTCACGCCTATTGGTGAACAGCGTGAGCACCGAGCCGCCCATGGCAAGATGAGCGTCGACCAGCACACGCTCGAGCGCCGAAAGATAGCTCTCACGATCGCGCAGATCGGGGATATCGCCCGCAACGACTACAGCCATATTCGAATCGAAGTCGTAGCTCGAATCCAAGTGCAGCGACGATGATGTCGAGGCGCCGATGCGATCGAGGCCGACGGCATGGTTAAAGTGCTCAAAGCTCTTGGAAACCGTCATGGTCGCCGATGCGAAGATAGCCGTGTGGACCTCGGGTAGCCACTCGGTTGCCAAGGCCTCGCCAATATCGATGCGCTCCGCGGTCATCGACTCGCCGCCGGCACGCAGCCTTCGATTGACCTGCAACGAGTACACGTAGTGTTCGTCGGTACCGTCAATGATGAGCTTGAGGTTCTCGGCCAGCTCATGCAGGCGGCGCGAGATATCACCCAGGTCGACAACAACCTCGGGCTTGTCGGCGGCGACGGCTTGTACCAGCGCGTCGACGCTCTTGTCAGCTTGTTCCAATGCGTCGATGGCAGTGTAGGCCGACTGTAAGAAATCATGCCAGTCGTCAGATTCGCGCAGCTCGGGGCCAATCCATAGGTTCGCATTGTCATAGCCCCCGCGCGCACGGCGGCCAAGCTCGCGAACGCCGTCAAACACATCGGCAATCGCCGTACTCGCACGCACAACCGTCGACGTCGCCTTGGCGGTAAGACCCAGGTAAAGCGTAGAGCCCTCCGAGGTTGCCAAATCGCGGGAAACCTGGCTCAGCGCACCGGTGCTCGAGCCACCCAGGCGCTCAAACAGAACGCGCGATTCATCCGCCGACACCACGCGCGCCCATTGACGGCGCGCCTCGCGCTCGATGGAGTGGGCCTCATCGATCACCCAGTGACGAATCGGAGGCAAGATTCTGCCCTCGGCCGCGACATTGCGGAACAGCAGGGAATGGTTGGTGACCACCACATCGGCATGCGCCGCGCGACGGCGGGCGCCGTGGACGAGGCATTTATCGGGGAAAAACGGGCATAGGCGGCGGGCGCACTCGCGCGACGCCGTCGTAAAGTCGGGACGGTTGACGCTGCGCCAGCGAATGCCGAGCGAGTCGAGGTCGCCATCGGCCGACTGACACACGTACGCCATGATGACCGCGACTGCCGTAAGCGTGTCGGCAGGATCACGCTTGGTCGTAATTTCGACTTGGCCGCGGCTCATGCGCTCAAGTTTGCGCAAGCATGGATAGTGGTCATAGCCCTTGAGGGCGCAAAACGATAGGCCTCCGTCCAGCTGCTCGGCAAGTTTGGGCAGCTCATGATACATGAGCTGGTCCGCAAGATTATTCGATTTAGTCGCGATACCAACCGTAATGTTGTTGCGGCGCGCGGCCTCGGCAAAAGGCACCAGGTAAGCCATCGATTTGCCGACGCCTGTGCCCGCCTCAATCACGCGATGCGTTCCCGTAACGAGTGCGTCACGGACCTCGAGCGCCATCGCGATCTGCTCATCGCGCGGCTCGTACGTGGGATACATGCGATTAACCAGGCCGCCCGGGGCATAGTCCACCTCGATTTCCTCGCGACTCGGCATCTTAAGGACCGGTAGCTCGTCCGCATCAACGCGATCATCGGCCCGATCGGCCTTGAGTACGTCGGCGCGGGCGGCGCTGAGAGAGAAGATGGAACCGGGGTTCTGTCCCGCCAAGAACGAGAAGATGGGACGATAGGACCAGGGTACGTCGGGGTGCATGTCGGCCAGGCGCGCCATTAAGCCCTGAGGCAAGTCGGTAAGCGCCACGAGCAGCACGCGCCAAACACCACACAGGGCGTCGACATCGGCGTTGGCGCGGTGCGACACCGAGTCGCAGCCAAACAGGTCGGCCATGAAAGACAGCTTGTGCGAGGCCAGGCGCGGAAGTGCGATGCGCGACAGTGCCAGCGAATCGATCCAGATGTCGCTGACGTTGACACCGCCCTTGACCGACTCGATAAACGAACGGTCGAAGGTGGCGTTATGCGCAATCACCGGGCAGCCGCCGACAAAATCGGCGAGAGCAGCCACGGCATCGACGGCCGATGGGGCATCCACCACATCGGCGTTTGTAATGCTCGTGAGTTCGGTAATCTCGGCGGGAATCAGCTGCTTGGGATGCACGAAGGTATCAAACCGATCGACAACCTCGCGGCCGGAAAGGCGGGCCGCCGATATCTCGATAAGCTCGTTGTCCTGCACCGAAAGACCCGTGGTCTCGGTATCGAGGACGATAACATCTTCCTCGATGAGACCAAACGATTGGGTTTTGGCGCGCTCGGCAAGCGTGGCATAGGAATCGATGACAAACTGCGGCGTTCCCGACGAAACAGCGTCCTCGATTAGCATGCAACGCCCGCTCGACGAAGTCCCATACGAATCAGACTGTCACAGACCTGCGGGAACGTCATGTCGTCGGTGTGGCGGATCTCATCCGGATACAGCGACGTATCGGTCATGCCGGGAATGGTATTGGTCTCGAGGATAACGGGGCCATCCTCGCTCACGATAAAGTCGCTGCGCGAGATACCCAGGCAGCCGAGTGCCTTATGGGCAGCACAGGCGAGCTCCTGGGCACGAGCGTAGTTCTCGGGCGAAATCTGTGCCGGAATGCGATGGATGTCCGTAGGGTCGACATACTTTACGTCCAGATCGTAGAACTCGCAGTCCTCGGGCTTACGGATCTCAACGATCGGCAGGGCGCGCACGTCATCCTCGCCGTATACGCCGACGGTGATCTCGGTACCCTCGATGCACTTCTCGACCAGCACTTTGTCGCCGTACTCAAACGCCTTGGCGATGGCCGCGGGCAGCTCGGAGGGCTCATGGACCAGGGAAATGCCATAGCTGGAACCGTTTACGGCCGGTTTCACAAAGCAGCGCTCGCCACAAACTTCAACGATATGATCGATATCGACTTCATCGCCCACTTCGAGCGCAAGGCCGGGGGCAACGGGAATGCCCGCCTTGGCATACAGGAGCTTCGAGACCTCCTTGTCGGCACCGCAGGCGCTCGCGAGCACGCCCGACGCCGTGTAGGGGATACCCAGGGTCTCCATGGCACCCTGCATGGCACCATCCTCACCGCCGGCGCCGTGCATGGCGATGAACGCCACGTCAAAGCCGCCAGTCGCCATGGTTACCATAAAGTCATCGGCAGCCGTGTCGAGCAGCTCCACCGATGTGTAGCCGGCTTCCTTCAAGGCCACCACGACGTTCTTTCCCGAATTGAGCGAGATCTCGCGCTCAGCGGAATGACCGCCCGCCAAGACCGCTACGTGCATGTTCTCTAGGCTTTTACCCGGCATGGGCAGACTCCTCCTCTATAATTTCTGCAGCTGATACCATATTGTAGCGATACCCTCTACGTTTCCCCAAAATCGAAAGGCTTCCATGAATCCCAGGACTAAATCTCAGGACATTCGCGACTTGAGCCAAAACGATATTCGCGAGCTTGTTGCCGAACTTGGCCAGCCCGCCTTCCGTGCGAAGCAGCTCATCGAATGGGTCTTTGAGAAGAACGTTTGTTCGTTTGACGATATGACCAACCTTCCCAAGGCTTTCCGCGAGCAGCTTAAAGAGGCTTTTGCCTTTGATACGCCGACTGAACTCACCAAGCAGGTTTCCAAAGATGGCTCTCGCAAATATCTGCTCGAGTACCACGACGGCATTTCCGTCGAGACTGTCGGTATGCCCCGTCGTAACAAGCTTTCCGTCTGCGTATCCACCCAGGCAGGATGTGGCATGGGCTGCGCCTTTTGCGCCACCGGTCTCAACGGCCTCAAGCGCTCGCTGACCGCTCAAGAGATCGTCGACCAGGTGCTTCATGTATCTAACGACTTTGGCGAGCGTGCCACGAGCGTTGTCTTCATGGGCCAGGGCGAGCCGTTTGCCAACTACGATGAGGTTCTCAAGGCGCTGCGAATCCTCAACGACCCCGATGGCATCGGTATCGGCGCTCGTCACCTCACCGTCTCCACCAGCGGCGTTATTCCCGGTATTCGCAAATTTGCCGATATCCCCGAGCAGTTCACGCTTGCCGTTTCCCTGCATTCCGCCATTCAGTCGACGCGCAATAAGCTCATGCCCGGTGTTAAGAAGTACACGCTGCTTCGCCTTCACGAGGCGCTTCAGCTCTACACCGAGAAGACGGGCCGCCGCCCAACTTATGAGTACGCCATGATCGAAGGCGTCAACGATACGAATCCCGAAATGCAGGCGCTCTGCGACTTCTGCGAGGGAACGCTGTGCCACGTTAACCTGATTCAGCTTAACGATATCGAGGGCAGCCCGCTCAAGCCGTCGCCGATTCATAAGGTTGAGGATCTTCAGCGCCGCCTTGAGTCTCGTGGCATCGAGACCACGATTCGTAACTCCCGTGGTAACGATATTGACGCCGCTTGCGGACAGCTGAAGCAGCGCTTCAAAGTTCAGAAGAACGCATAGGGGAGTCGCACCCCAAAACGTTTCATGTGAAACATCGAACGGCCACGGTTGCAGGATATGCAACCGTGGCCGTTTCATTTATTGACCTTAATTTTGAATCAGCTGCTACCTGTCCCATTTTTTACGGCCAAAATAAGGGGTCCTTGCCTCGTGAATCAGACAAGGACCCCTCAAAATATGCTGAGTAATTGTTAGGTACCTAATAGCCTACATTTTCCCATTGTTTGCTGACCCAACCTTGATTAATCTTGGGATTCTTCGTTACCTGAGCAGTACGCATAGCAACATCTTCCGTCATAACATCCATTTTCTTTTTGGAAGTATCGACGATATCTTGCGCGCCACGAAGCAAACGACCTCGAAGTTCATCGTCTGTCGCGATCTTATAGCCAGCAAAGGCACCAGCCGCGACAGTCGTCACCAATGCAATCGCTGTTAAAATCTTATTCCTCATCTTGGCCTCCTTGATCAAACTGAATCATTTCGCCAAGAATACGAGAGAGCTCTTCCTCGTCTTTAAACTCAATCTCAATCTTATTCTTTCCACGCGAGCTCTTCACACGCACGTTGGTATTAAATACCTGACGAAGCACACGGGCAGCCTTTTTAAAGGACTGAGGCGTTGCAGGCCTTGGCGTCTTAGGTGTCTCTCCGGCAGAAAACAACGGGGCAAGATTTTCTGTCGCTCTTACGGAAAGGCCCTCTGTAACAACTTTCTCTGCAAGTCGAATACGCGCGTCCTCATAGGGAACTGCAAGAATCGCACGTGCATGACCAGCAGTAAGTTTGCCCTCAAAAATCATCTGCTGAACTACTTCAGGGAGATCGAGAAGACGCAGCGAGTTTGTAATTGCAGAGCGTGACTTGCTTACTGCCTTCGACAATGCCTCCTGGGTCATCTCGCTGGCATCAATGAGTTGGCGATAGCCCTTAGCCTCTTCGATGGGATTCAGATCAGAACGCTGAAGGTTTTCGATAAGAGCAAGAGCCAGCATCTCTTCATCATTTACCTCTTTAATGATGACTGGCAATTCTTCAAGGCCAGCAAGCTTTGACGCCTGGTAACGACGCTCACCAGCGATGATCTCATAGCCGTTTCCATGCTTGCGAACCAAAAGCGGCTGCAAAACGCCATGTTCTTGGATTGACTCGCTCAACTCGCGAAGTTCAGTTTCGTTAAAGTGAATTCGCGGCTGATTAGGGTTGGGAACGATATCCTCAATAGGTAGTTTTGTTTCAGATGCGGCATTTGAAGCCGATGCAGCCGAACCGCCGGTCTCATACTCGGCCTCTGAGACCAAAGCATTGAGTCCACGTCCCAATCCGCCACGTTTCTTTACACTAGGCACGCTTGATCACCTCTTTTGCAAGGTTCATATATGCTTTTGCACCCTTATTTTGAGGTGCATAGGTAATTACCGGTTCTCCAAAAGACGGAGCTTCGGAGATTTTAACCGTACGGGGGATTAGCGTCTTAAACGCCTTATCACCAAAGTACGATTGAACCTCCTCAACAACCTGATTCGATAGTGAAGTACGCGAGTCATACATGGTCATAAGCACACCATAGGTGTCTAAGCCCTTGTTCAGCCGTGATTTGACCATCTTCATTGACTCAAGCAGCTTCGTAACGCCCTCGAGTGCGTAATATTCGCACTGGATCGGAATCAAAACGCTGTCTGCTGCGGTCAAAGCGTTGATAGTAAGCAGGCCGAGCGAAGGAGGACAGTCAATAAAAATAAAGTCAAACTCGTCCTGAATCGGCTCAAGCAAATCTTTGAGGCGGGTTTCACGAGCAATTGCGCTTACGAGCTCAATTTCCGCGCCTGCAAGTTGAATTGTAGCCGGAATAACGAATACCTTTTTACAATTTGTATCAAGAACAAGCGATTCTGCCGGCACATCATTCAACAATGCATCATAGATGCAGTGATCAAGGTCTTCTTTTTCAATTCCGAATCCACTGGTGCTGTTTCCCTGCGGATCAAAATCGACAATCAGTGTCTTACGACCCTGCTCACCCAGTGCTGCTGCAAGGTTTACAGCCGTCGTTGACTTACCGACGCCGCCTTTTTGATTGATGATTGCGATGATACGCGTGTCTTTTGCGCTCTTAGAACGCTTAACGTCGCGAAATCCCACGGTCCCTCCTGGTGTGTATTAAAGCTGTCAAACGGAGGATGTTTCACGTGAAACATCCCGAATCGATATCAACCGCCATGTTTCACGTGAAACACTGCAAGTTGTTAGTATCCATTATGTTTTACGTGAAACATCTAGGCAAGCGGATTCTTCTTTGCCACGCCATTTGCACGAGGCAATGAAACGGATGCTGAATGACTCTTCTTAAGAACAATGAACTCCCTGTGACCCAAGCCTTCAGGCAAATCAATTGCGTCATTCAGAAGCAAAGTGAAGCCGCAAATCTTAGCTGCTGACATGCCGGAAGCAAGCTCCTCATCCGAAGGATTGCCCTTGGTGATAACAAATAGCCCTCCATCCTTCAGGTACGGAGCCGCATACTCAACAAGAATCGGTAGAGGGGCCAGTGCGCGGGCGGTTACAACGGAGAACTGCTTCTTATGGCTTCGAGCATATTCTTCAAGACGATCATGAACCGCATGAGCATGTTTCAATCCAAGAGCATGGACAAAGGAATTAACCGCATCAACCTTCTTGCCAACAGAGTCAATATAAGTAGCTTTACGATGCGTGGTTATGGTTAATGGAATACCAGGGAAGCCCGCACCTGTTCCCATATCGAGCAAAGCTCCCTCAGGAGCCTTATTGATATAGGGGAGCAAAACAAGTGAGTCGAGGATATGAAGTACGGCAGCATCTTCTACATTAAGAATACGGGTGAGATTGGTTGTCTTATTTGTTTCTAGAACCAAATCCAAATGCTGGATACATTTCCTCAGCTCAATATCAGTTACGCTCAAGGAATATTCTTTGCAATAGGAAGTTAGGCGACTCAACATCTCGTCAGCCTGCTGATCGGTAAGTACTAACAACGAAAGCTCCTTTCTGACAAAAATCAGCGTATCGAGAACTTTTGACAAAAAAAGGGGACGTGGAAACCACGTCCCCCTAGCATAAGCTCGAGTAGATTATCGAGCAACAATCACCACATGGCGATCAGGGTCAGAACCCTCAGAATGAGTATCGACTGCATCGTTGCCACGAAGTGCAATGTGAACCAGTCGGCGCTCGTAGGCATTCATGGGCGGAAGCGAAACACTCTTATGAGTGCGGATGGCACGCTCGGCAGCAGACTGAGCCATGGAGGCGACCTTATCCTGACGGCGACTCTTGTATCCCTCGACGTCCACTACAACCGGATACCTAAAGCCAAGCTTGCGGCTCACCAGCAAAGAGAACATAACCTGAAGAGCATCAAGAGTACGACCATGACGGCCAATGAGAACAGCAAGGTCGGGAGCCGTTATATCCAAAATCAGCTCACCCTCGTCGCCCTCATACTCATCGATAGGAGAGTTGGCGGCATCGAAGTGCGAAAGGATGGAACGCAGGATGGAAATCGCAACATCGGCAATGGTGTCGAGCTCCTCATCGGTCAGCTCTTCACCAGCCTTGTAGCGCTGTGCAATCTCGGGATAATCGCCCGCGACCTGCGGGGCAACCTCCTCAAGCATATCCTCGATGATCTCTTCAGACATAACGTACTCCAAAAGTTAGGTACCTAAATAAGATTGATATCCCACTACTTCTTCTTGTGCGGGCGCGGCTTCTTCTCGCGACGAGTGACCTCAACCTGCAGCGGAGCGTTCTTAAGACGCTCCTCCTCATCGGCCTTCGCCTTGTCGATGACCTTCTGCGTCACAAAAATCTGCTGGATAACCTGCCAAGCAGACGAGACGTCGTAGTACAGCAGAACACCAACGGGAAGGCTCCAGCCCATCCAAAGCATCATGACCGTCATGACAACGGCCATCATACGCATGCTCTGAGCCTGCTGGCCGGTCTGGTTGCGCGACATATAGAGCTGCGGAATCAGGGTCAGGACGGCAAACAGGATCAGGCAAACCAGCGCAGGCAGTGCAACCATAAAGCCATCGGCAAAGGAAGCGCTCGGCGTGGTGGTCAGGTCGGGCAGGATGTTGAAGAACGAGAACGTGCCGTCGTTAAAGTACTGCGGCAGGTTGCGCAGCAATGTAAACAGGGCGAACAGGATAGGCATCTGAATCAGCAGCGGCAGACAGCCAGCCATGGGGTTGAACTTGTTCTCGCTGTAGAACTTCTGCATCTCCTCGGCCTGACGCTGGGGATCGTCGGCATAGCGCTCCTGGATCTCGAGCATCTTGGGCTGCAGCACCTGCATGCGAGCCGTCGACTTGGTCGACTTGAGCATAAGCGGCGTCAGCAGCAGACGGATGATGACCACCAGAATGATGATGGACAGGCCCCAGTCGACCGCAAAGGTCTGGATGAGCTTGAGCAGCTCGAAAAGGATGTTAACGATCCAATCCCACATGTAAGTTTTCCTCCGATAGCGAGTGCCCGCTAGGGCACAGGGTCATAACCGCCGACGTGCAGGGGATTGCAGCGAGCGATGCGCCTCACGGCAAGCCAGCAGCCTCTCAAAACACCGTGCTTCTCAATCGCCTGGATGGCGTATTGCGAGCACGTTGGGTAATAAATGCAGGCGTCAGGCAATAAGGGCGAAATAACCTGTTGATATATGCGAATAGGAGCGATGGCAACACGTCGCAAAACGTGATTGCTCATCGCTCCCCCCCGGCAACGCCGGCGCGCTTCATAAGCGAACGCAACGCCTTGTCCATCTCCTGCGGCGAGGAAACCCTCGTCTTGGGAGTTGCAAACAAGATGATGTCATAACCCGCAACGGGAAATCCGCAGCTGCGGGCGGCCTCGCGCATCACACGCTTAGATCGGTTGCGCACGACGGCACAACCGAGTCGCTTAGCACCAACGAAGGCGACCCTTCCGGAGTCGCCTTCGCCAACCGATTCACATATGGTCATTCGAATCAGAGGGTGATTGAAACGACGCCCCTGACTGAACACATGCTCGAAATCTTGCC
This sequence comes from uncultured Collinsella sp., assembly GCA_900549355.1. Classification (GTDB taxonomy): domain Bacteria; phylum Actinomycetota; class Coriobacteriia; order Coriobacteriales; family Coriobacteriaceae; genus Collinsella. The sequence goes on from UROA01000009.1 coordinate 10,150, forward strand.
AAGACTTAATAGTCTTCATGCGAGATGTGTGTATCGCTGCTAGACAGTGAGACGCTTGCGGCCCTTGGCGCGACGACGGGCGAGCACGGCACGACCACCCTTAGTGGCCATACGGGCACGGAAGCCATGGGTCTTGGCACGCTTACGCTTATTAGGCTGATACGTACGCTTCATCTTAAGTTCCTCCTGCTGCATTTCGAGTGTCCGCGGGAGCGCGGACGCAGATATAGACACGTGAGCTTGAAGATTGTAGGGAAATCAATGTTCAAATGTCAAGAAATCAAAGGTAAAAGGTCGCGCAGTTCACACGGTTCCCCCATAAGCCGAGTTCGATTTAGCGGTGCATGGCAACTTTTCACGATATTTCATCGAGTTTTCAACAGGTCATGTTGGCAATGTTGAGAACTTTTCGCCCGTTTTCCAGAGTTTTCAACAGGTTTTGAAAAGTTGTCGAAAGATGAGAAACATTGCACAGTGAGCTACTATTTGTTCGAAACCTTTTGGAAGATTGCGAGCGGCATGCCTGACGACTTTTACACCATGGTCGATTCCGGAGACCCGGCACCCGATAACGAGCACATCACCGGCGTGCGCGAAGAGCGTGCGGAAGGCGAGCAGACGACCACGCAGGCGCCAAAAGCCATGTACGCCGCGCGCATCGCCGTCTATGACGACATGCTGTCGACACCGCGTGTGATCGTCATTGATCCGCAAGATGTCCGCACGTATTTGGAAGAGACTACCAACACCGTCTACCAGTGCATGAAAGAACAAGGTGGCCATATCTCGCTCATGGTCATCCGCGAGATTGTCGAAAACTTTATCCACGCACACTTTGCCGAGCCCATCATCTCGATTCTGGACGGCGGAGACACCATCCGCTTTGCTGATCAAGGACCCGGCATCGACGACAAGGAACGCGCTTTCGACTTTGGCGTTACCAGCGCAAACAGCAAGATGAAGCGCTATATCCGTGGAACCGGAGCAGGGTTTCCCATGGTGCAGGAGTATTTGGAAAACGCCGGCGGCGCCGTGTCCATCGAGGACAACATGGGCAACGGCACCGTGGTTACGGTAAGCCTGAACCCTAAACGCGTGCAGGAAATCGAGCGTGCCGGCGGACGCGGTGCTGCCGTACGCCCAGAGATGGAGCAGCCCACATATCCCCTGCCGGGAGCTTATGCGCAGCAGCCCATGGCAACGCAGCAGATGCAGCCCCCCGTGGGGCAGATGCAGCAGCCCGGAATGCTTCCTGCGCAAGAGCCCCAGGTGGCATCGATGTCGATGCCGACAAACATGCCAGAGACCATGCCGGTGGTGGATCAGGATGCAGCAGCAATGCAGCAGGCGACGGGGACACCGGGTGGCCAGCAAATGGGCTATCAGCCGTACCAACAGGGATATCCATATCAGCAGATGCCGCCACTGGGGTACGGCCAACCGTTCCCGCAGCAGTACCAGCAGGGATATCAGCAGCCGTACCAGCAGATGCCGCAGCAGCAGTACAACCCCTGGGCCCAGCAGATGCCTCCGCAGTCTTACCAACAGTGGCCTCAAAGTTTTCAACAGCAAATGCCGCCGATGCAGAGTTCTCAACAACCAGCAGCTCAAATGATGTATCCTAATGCAGCAAATCAGTATGCGCAGCCACAACCGGACGTGTTCGTAAGCGATCGCGGCAACGCCGCGCTGGGCTATCTGGCGCAAAATCAAGCGTGCGGTGCAACCGATCTGGCGAGGGCGTTTGGAAACTCGGCCCCCACTTGGTCACGCACGCTCAATGACTTGGCGCAGGCCGGCTTGGTCATCAAGCATGGCCAGAAATACCATCTGACCGAACTCGGCGCCGCTCGCGTGCGAGCTCAGAGCTAAAGAACGGGAGAGACAGTGGACGAGGAAGCAAGCATCATCCTGGGGGATGCTATCGCCTTTTGCCAGCGCGACGGCCAAGATGCACGCCTCATCAACATGCTGGGGCAATCGCGCGCCATAAGCCTGACCGAAGATACGCTCACGATCGAGGCCCCCTCGCGCTTTGCCATCGCGCAGCTCAAAAAGCATCAGCCGACTATTGAGGCCTATCTGGAAGAAATCGCCTTTGCACCGATTGCGCTCGACATCGTGGCACCGCAAGGCGCCGCGACGGAATCCGCTTCCCCGGCGACGCCCGCCACGGCTCCCGCTACTTCCCCGGCGGTGCCGGCCTCCGCAGGCGACGTGCCGACAATCGAGCACCAGCACAGCGATGTTTCCCGTGAAACCATGGCACCATTGCCGGCCGCGGCGGCGACGTCAACGAACGCACCCGTCACGCACATGCCCATCGCTCACGACGCAGCGGCGGGCGCGGATTCGGGCATCGCAATCAAGAACACGCTCTCGGCCGATGATTTTCGTCGCATGATGAACCAGATGAAGGGCGGAGCGCCGACTAAATCCACGCAAGCTGCGTCCCCCGCTTCACCCATGCCAGCACCGACCGTGCCGGCCGAGCAGAATACGGATGGAGCCCCGCTCGCCGCAAACTCAAAATTTACCTTTGAGAACTTTGTCTACGGCCCCGAGAACAGCCATGCCTATCGCTCGGCACTCAAGTTTGCCGCCCTCGCGGACGAGCGCGGCACGTGCACATCACTGTTCATCTACGGCAAATCGGGCCTGGGCAAGACGCACCTGCTGCTTGCCATCAAAAACGAGCTCGCCGAGAAGTCGCCCGAGATCAAGGTCAAGTATGCCAACTCCCAGGCATATCTGGACGACCTGATGACCGAGTTCGACCGCCAAAAGAAGAGCAACGCCCCCATCATGCAGGCGTACCACGGTGTGGACGTGCTCATCATCGATGACATCCAAAACATCATCGGCAAGCGCGCGAGCGTGGACTACTTTTTCCAGCTCATGGACGAGTTCATCCGCAACAACAAGAAGGTCGTCATCGCGGCAGACCGCGCCCCCAAGGACCTGAGCATGGACGAACGTCTGACCAGCCGCTTCAACGCCGGCATGCTCTGCCTGGTCGCAGAGCCCAGCTACGAGATGAAATACAAGATCTTGCAGCGCTATTACGAGAACACCATCGTCGCCGCTCCCGAGGCAGGCGACGACTCGCTGCTGGCGGCCTATGGGGGCGACGGCGGACACCTGACCGACGAGCACTTTAAACACATGGCCGAGGTCTCGGGCACCAACATCCGCGAACTCGAGAGCTTTTGCGAGCGCTGCGCCGGCGAGGCGGGCGACCGTGAGCGCGAGGGCGGGGAGCTCACCTTTGACGATATCGACGCCATCGCCAGCCAGTACTTCGACACATCGGCCAAAAAGATCAACGTCCAGACGGTTCAGTCCGTCATCGAAGAGCAGTACGGCGTGACGCACGAGGAGCTCATCGGCCCGCGTCGCAACGCCAATATAGCCAAAGCACGCCACATCGCTATCTACCTGGCCATCGAGATGTGCGAGATGACGACCACGGCGGTGGGCGCCGAATTTGGCAACCGCAACCACTCGACCGTCAGCACGAGCTACAAAAAGGTCCAGAAGATGATCCAGGAAGACCGCACCGTCACCGAAGACCTCAAGTCGCTGCGCGATAAAATTACACTGCGCTCGTAGGGAAATAGAGACACCTGTTGAAAACTTGTCGAAACCACGGGCATAAGGTGTCTAAAACCCAACCCGCGGTGATGAAAAGTTTTGCGCAGGTTTTGAACGTGGAAAACCACCCCTGTTGCACACAGGCTGCTGTCGATTCTCTTTCTGGGTCTGACCTGCGTCTTTGGGAGTAATCAACAGTTTCGTCAGTGCTATTACTATTATTAAGATATTTATATCTATAGAAAGGTATTAAAAGATGAAGTTCACCGTCAGCCAGAGCTCGCTTACACAAGCCATCGGCGTCGTTATGAAGGGTGTCGCTTCGGCATCCACCCTTCCCATCCTGTCGGGCGTGCTCGTTAAGGCCCAAGACGGCATCTTGGAATTCCAGACCTCTAACTACACCATCTCGATCCGTCATCGCATCGCGGCACATGTCGAAGAAGAGGGCGAGATGGTTATCCCCTGTAAGATGCTCTCCAATATCACCAAGACCCTCCCCGATGCCCCGGTCACCTTTGAGCTGTCCGAGCGCCAGGTGCTGATTGGTTGCGAGAAGAGCTCTTTCCGCCTGAACACGCTCGATGCCAATGACTTCCCCGAGTTTCCGGCCTATGCCATCGAGAGTGCCGTGGAGCTGCCGACCGATATCTTGTCCGAGATGGTCGGCCGCGTGTGGCGCGTCACCTCGACCGACAAGGCCCGCCCCATCCTGGGTGGCGTGCACATGAAGGTCGAGAACAACACCGTGCGCCTGGTGGCGACCGATTCCTTCCGTTTGGCCGTGTGCGATACGCAGGTCGAGACCTCGACCCTCGAAGGCTCCTTTGAGCTCAACGTTCCGGCTGACGCCTTTAACGACGCACTGAACATCATGGCCAGCCAGGCGACCATCATGATCGGGGCTACCGACACCCAGGTCGTCTTCGAGGCCGGCAACACCACCTACGTGTCGCGCCGCATCGAGGGCGTGTACCCCAACTACAAGCAGCTCATCCCCGATTCGTGCGTGACGAGCGTCAAGATCGACGTCGCCGCCGTTAACGCCGCCCTCAAGCGCGTGGCCGTTATCGCGAGCGCCAACCCCGCTGTCAAGTTCGAGATCGATGTCGAGAACGGGCAGATGGGCCTGTCCTCCATTTCCAATGACCAGGACCTTGCGCAGGAGACGGTCGATGTCGAGGCCGAGGGCGAGTCGGGTACCATCGCCTTCAACTACCACTACATCTTCGGCTGCCTCAATGCCCTGTCCAAGGAGAAGGAGATCACGCTGGAGCTCAAGAGCTACTCGCAGGCGGGCATCTTCAAGTCCTACGACAAGATCAACTACCTGTACCTGGTCATGCCGGTCCGCATCTAGCAGCCGCCCTATGACCATATTCGCCAGCGATCTTTCCGTCGCGCACTACCGCAGCTTCGATAGTTATCGCCTTGCCCTGGACGAGGGCGTGACGATACTTGCGGGACCCAACGCGGCGGGAAAGACCAATCTCATAGAGGCGCTGCAGCTGCTGACGAGCGGCGCCTCGTTTAGGCATCCGACCGCAGCCGAGCTCGTCCATGACGGCGTGGGCTCGTGCAGGGTCGAGCTGAGGCTCGAGGGCGACGGCCGCGTGCTTGATATGGGATTGAGCGCGGAGGACGGTAAGCGCTCGTTTAGCCGCAACGGCAAGAGATGCTCTGCCGCCGGTGTGCGCGGGGTTCTGCCGAGCGTGCTGTTTTGCCCCGACCATCTGGACATGGTTAAGCGGGGCGCCAGTGTGCGCCGCGCCGCCCTCGATGACTTTGGCATGCAACTGAGCGCACGCTATGCCGATCTTGCGGGCACCTATGGGCGCTGCGTGACCCAGCGTAACGCCTTGCTCAAGGAGACCTGGTGCTGCCGCGAGATGCTCGGCGCGTGGAACGATTCGATTGCCCGCGCGGGCTCGGCCCTGCTCGTGCACCGGTTGGCCCTACTCGACCGGCTGGCGGGCCATGTGCACACTGCCTACGGTCAAGTGGCGTCCGGCGAGGCTGCCAGCGTGACCTATACGTCCACGCTGGGGGATTTGCCCCAGGTCGAGGATCGCGAAGAGCTGAAGGGCTGGGCGTACGAGCGCATGCTGGCTGCCCTTGATGAGCACGCCGACGAGGAAATTCGCCGCGGCGTGACGTTGGTGGGACCGCATCGCGACGAGATTGAATTTACCGTGGCGGGTCGCTCCGCTCGTTCATTTGCCAGCCAAGGACAGCAGCGAACGTTGGTACTGTCCTGGAAGGTGGCCGAGGTGGCCGTGGCTCGCGATGTTCTGGGTACTGCTCCGCTGTTGCTTCTGGACGACGTGATGAGCGAGCTCGACGGCGAGCGCCGCGGTGCTTTTCTGCGGCTGATCGGCGATGATATCCAAACGGTCATAACCACGACCAACCTGGGATACTTTACCGATGACCTGCTTGATCGAGCCAAGGTGGTGAGCATGGGTGAGACGTGCTAATTACGAGCGCGAGAGCGAGACGGTCGCCTTCAGTGGGTTTTTGAACGCAGAGCGCCAGCGCATCCTGGCGTCGGCGACGCCTGAGCGCCGTGCGCAGATGGAAGCTGCCGAGGAGTCGCGCGCGGTCTATCGCGCGTGGAACGCGGTGTGCTCGGGCACGCGCGAGGGGCGGCATGTGACGGGTCTGCGCTACCTGCCCGAGTCCAATGAGCTGCTGGTATATCTCGATTCGCCCTCGTGGACGCAGGAAATGACGCTGTTGCGTGAGATCATCCGCGCGCGCATGGAGCGCGCCGGTGCGCATGTGGACGGCCTGGTGTTCAAAACCACCGCACCCGGTCACACGCCGCCCGCCGCCAAGGAGCGCCTGCGCCCGGCGACGACCGAGCGCCCGCCGGCCCCGCACGCCGACCTAAGTGAGGCCGAGCGCACCGAGATTGAGCGCCAAGTGGCGCCCATCGAAGACCAAAAACTGCGCGAGGCCCTCGAGAATGCCATGAGAGCCAGTGCCGAGTGGGCCAAGGGCGTGCAAAGTAAAAAAGAGCCTTAAATCGCATCTGGTGGCCTTGTAGAGCCAAATACCCTCGTTCCCGAGGGTATTTTTTTACGATAAACTAGTAAGGCTGTACACATTTTCTTGACTGAAGGAGGACGTGTGGCAAACGAAAACGATTACGATGGCGGCGAGATTAAGATTCTCGAAGGTCTCGAGGCCGTTCGTAAGCGCCCGGGCATGTATATCGGCTCGACGAGCGCCAGCGGTCTGCATCACCTGGTGTGGGAGATCGTTGACAACTCCGTCGACGAGGCCATGGCCGGTTTCTGCACCGAGATCCAGGTGACGGTCCACGCCGACAACTCCATCACGGTCGTCGACAACGGGCGTGGCATCCCCGTCGACGAGCACCCTGTTAAAAAGATCCCGACGCTCGAGGTCGTCATGACGATCTTGCACGCCGGCGGTAAGTTCGATAACTCGGCCTATAAGGTCTCGGGTGGCTTGCACGGTGTGGGCATCTCCGTCGTCAACGCACTGTCCAAGCGCGTGGTCGTTCAGGTTCGTCGCGATGGCAACACCTACGAGATGGAGTTCTCGCGCGGCAAGACCGTCAAGAAGATGGAGGTCGTGGGCACCTCGGATTCGACGGGCACCACCGTCACCTTCTGGCCCGACGATGAGATCTTCGAGACCTGCATCTACGATTTCGATACGCTGCATAACCGTCTGCAGGAGACGGCGTTCCTCAATAAGAACCTCAAAATCGTGCTGACCGACGAGCGCGAAGCGACTCCCCACGTGGAGGAGTTTTGCTACGAGGGCGGCATCATCGACTTCGTCAAGTTTCTCAACGAGGGCAAGGACGTCCCCGAGGCCTTTAAGGAGCCCATCTACATCGAGGGCAAATCGGACCCGGACGCGCCTGTGGCCAAGATGGGCGAGGTCGAGGTTTCCCTGCAGTGGAATAGCGGCTACGGCGAGAACGTCATGTCGTTTGCCAACGACATCTACACCCCCGAGGGCGGCATGCACCTTGAGGGCTTCCGTACCGCGCTCACCCGCGTGATCAACGATTACGCGCGCAAGCAGAACCTGCTCAAGGAAAAAGACGCCAACCTGACCGGCGACGATGTGCGCGAGGGCCTTTCGGCCGTTATCTCGGTCAAGCTGCCCGATCCGCAGTTTGAGGGCCAGACCAAGGCAAAGCTCGGCAGCTCCTATATGCGAGCGCTCACGCTCAAGATTGTGACCGACGGCCTTGTCGATTACCTCGAGGAGCATCCCAAGCCCGCTCGCGAGATCGTCAAGAAGGCGCAACAGGCCTGCAAGGCGCGCAATGCCGCCCGCAAGGCGCGCGAGGCGACCCGCCGCAAGAGCCTGCTCGAGACGGCGTCCCTGCCCGGTAAGCTCGCTGACTGCTCGGTGCGCGATGCCGAGCTGACCGAGCTCTTCATCGTAGAGGGCGACTCGGCAGGCGGTTCGGCCAAGGACGGCCGTCGCCGAGACATCCAGGCGATTCTGCCCCTGCGCGGCAAGATTTTGAACGTCGAACGCGTTGGTGACCATCGCGCGTTCTCGAGTGACACCATCCAGTCGCTGATTACCGCGATCGGTTGCGGCGTCACGACGAGTGCCGGCGACGGCGGCGACTTCGATATCACCAAGGCGCGCTACCACAAGATCATCATCATGACCGATGCAGACGTCGACGGTGCGCATATCCGCATCCTGCTGCTGACGTTCTTCTACAAGTACATGCGTCCGCTGATCGATGCCGGCTACGTCTATGTTGCCTGCCCGCCCATCTTTGGCATTAAGGTGCGCAACAAGATCCACTACGTGTATCCCAACGGCCGCCAGCCCGAAGACGAGATCCTGCGCGACACCATCCAGAGTCTGGGCCTGAACCCCGACGATAACGACGAGGACGGCAAGGCCAAGGACGGCAAGATTACCAAAAAGCGCAAGGGCTATACCGTCCAGCGCTACAAGGGCCTGGGCGAGATGGACCCCAAGCAGCTTGCCTCGACGACGATGGACCCCAAGACCCGCATTCTGCAGCGCGTGTCGATCGAGGACGCCGTGGTGGCGGACCGCGCCGTGCGCGAGCTGATGGGTTCCGAGGTCGGCTATCGCCGCGAGTACATCGAGAAGCATGCACATGACGCACGATTCTTAGACGCCTAATCCCTGCGGCTTTCCCAGCCACCGCACCTTCGCCCTCAATCGTCGGTCGCGTACCCAAGTACGCTTCCCTCCTCTTTCGGGCGAATCTGCGGCACCTGGAAAAGCCGTCTCCGTGGTTGGGAACTAATGGACCACGCAAACCATGAGGAGGTAACGTGGCAGACGATATCAACAATAACGAGGGTATGGACGAGGCCGGCGATGCCGGTATGCCCGATGATCTGAAGCGCCTGCTTGCCCGTGCTGAGCAGGGCGAGGACGGCGATCCGGACGCCTATAACCCCGATGCCGATGATGATGAGGAAGAAGACGACGACGCCGAGCTCGAGGAGAGCTTTGGCGAAGTCGATCGCGGCGCCTCGGCCGGCGAGGATATCAACGGCGGCCAGCTCCAGATTTCGGAGTTTGGCCGCGAGATGAAGCAGTCGTTCATCGAGTATTCGATGTCGGTCATCACGGCGCGCGCCCTGCCGGACGTGCGCGACGGCTTAAAGCCGGTGCACCGCCGCATCCTGTACGCGATGAACGAGAGCGGCATCTACCCCAACCGACCGCACAAGAAGTCGGCCTGGACGGTCGGCGAAGTTATCGGTAAGTACCACCCGCACGGCGATTCCGCGGTCTACGAGGCCATGGTCCGCCTGGCGCAGTGGTTCTCCATGCGCACGCCGCTCATCGACGGTCACGGCAACTTCGGCAACATCGACGGCGACGGCGCGGCGGCCATGCGTTACACCGAGAGCCGCCTGGCAAAGCCCGCCATGGAACTGTTGCGTGACTTGCAGAAGGATACCGTCGACTGGCAGCCCAACTACGACGAATCGCTCGCCGAGCCCGTGGCGCTGCCTGCGCGCTTCCCCAACCTGCTGGTCAACGGCAGTCAGGGCATCGCCGTCGGCATGGCCACCAACATCGCCCCGCATAACCTCACCGAGGCGATCGAGGCCACCTGCTACCTGATCGACAACCCCGACGCCACCGTCGACGAGCTCATGCAGATCATGCCCGGTCCGGACTTCCCCACCGGCGCCATCATCATGGGCAGCGCCGGCATTAAGCAGAGCTACGAGACCGGCCGCGGCTCCATTACCGTGCGTGCCAAGGCGCATGTGGAGTCCACCAAGACCGGCCGCAGCCGCCTGGTCTTTACCGAGATTCCCTACATGGTCAACAAGGGCACCCTGCAGGAGAAGATCGCCCAGCTCGTCAACGACAAGCGCATTGAGGGCATCTCGGATATGCGCGATGAGTCCAACCAGAAGGGCATCCGTCTGGTCATCGAGCTCAAGAAGGGCGTCATTCCGCAGGTCGTGCTCAACAACCTGTATAAGTACACCTCGCTGCAGACGACCTTTGGCGCCAACAACCTGGCGCTCGTCAACGGCGTTCCCAAATGCCTGAGCCTGCGCGAGATGCTGCAGCACTACATCGATCACCAGGTCGACGTCGTCACCCGCCGCACCCGCTTCGACCTTAAGAAGGCCCAGGCGCGTGCCCATATCCTCGAGGGCTACCTGATGGCTCTCGACCATATCGACGAGGTCATTAGCATCATCCGCTCCTCGCAGACCGACTCCGAGGCCAGCAGCCGCCTGATCGAGCGCTTTGGTTTTACGCCCGAGCAGACCACGGCCATCCTCGAGATGAAGCTGCGCCGCCTGACCGGCCTGGAGCGTGACAAGATCCAAGAAGAGTTGGACGGCCTGCGCCGCGCCATCGCCTACTACGAGGACCTGCTGGCGCATGAGGAGAAGATCCTGGGCGTCATCAAGGAGGAGATGCGCGAGATCTCCAAGAAGTTTGGCGACAAGCGCCGCACCGAGATCAGCCAGGTTGAGAAGGACCTGGATGTCGAGGACCTCATTGCCGACGAGGACATGGTCGTGACCATCACCCACACCGGCTACGTCAAGCGCATCCCGGTGGCTGCCTACCGCGCCCAGAAGCGCGGCGGCAAGGGCGTGTCGGGCGTCAACCTCAAAGAGGACGATGTCATCGACGAGATGTTCATCGCGTCCACGCACGAGTACGTGCTGTTCTTCTCGAGCAAGGGCAAGGTCTATCGCCTGAAGGTGCACGAGCTGCCGGTTGGCACGCGCCAGGCGCGCGGTACCGCGATCGTCAACCTGCTCCCCTTCGAGGAGGGCGAGAAGATCGCGAGCGTCATCAGCTGCCGCGAGTTCCCGGCCGACGAGTACCTGATGTTTGCCACCAAGAGCGGCATGGTCAAGAAGACCGTGATGAGCGCGTATGACCGCAGCCGCCGTGATGGCCTGATCGCTATCAACCTGCGTGACGACGACGCGCTGCTGAACGTGCGCCGCGTGCGCGAGGGTGACAAGATTATACTGGCCACCACCGCGGGCAAGGCGATCATGTTCTCCGAGGAGCAGGTGCGCGCTACCGGTCGCGACACCAGCGGCGTTCGCGGTATCGGTATGAAGGACGGCGTGAGCGTTCTGGGCATGGAAGTCACTAACGGCAACGGCGATCTGTTCGTCATCACCGAGCGCGGCTACGGCAAGCGCACGCCGGTTGCGGACTACCCGGAGCAGAATCGCGGCGGCCAGGGCGTCTACACCATCCAGATGACCGAGCGTAAGGGTAACCTCGCGGCCATGAAGACAGTGGGCCCGCAGCACGAGCTGTTCATCGTGACGGAGGGCGCGACGGTCATTCGCGTCAAGACCGACGAGATCAGCCAGACCGGCCGCGCCACCCAGGGCGTCAAGATGATGACCGTCGACGACAACGACCGCATTTGTGCCGTAGCCCGCATGACAGCCGCCAAGGAGAAGCCCGAAGGCGAAGCCGCAGAAAACGGCTCCGCCCCCGAAGAAACCCCTGTCGATCTAGGCGACGGCAACGACATGCCAGAAGATCTCCTAGACGAGTAAGAGGCCCTAGCTGGTAGAAAATATCAGACACCATATATCGGCGGTCGGCGCACTGCGCGCCGACCGCTTTTTTGAAAACCTTGGGACCCCATGGTCGCTGGGCTGGCGAGATGGTTTTGGTTTGTCGCGAGTTCCGCACGCAAAGAAGGCCACTTAATGTGGCCTTCGTCTTGCGCAGGACTGTAGAGCAGGCAACCTTATGCCTCGCCCGCGGTCCCGGACCAACTTACTTCAAACCGCAGCTACGACAGCGCAATACCGCCAAGCCAGCCCCAACGCACGCCAGAGCCAGTGCCATAGAAGCTAATAAACGAATCGAGCGACTTAGACGTAATGGCTCCCTCATTGCTCATAACGATGCCGCCGCCAACGTAGATACCCACATGACCGTAGATAAGGCCCGGAGCACCCGTGCCGCTGTGCGAGGAATCGGCCACGATCATGCCCACCTGCAGCGCCGAGCGGTCGGAGCTATAGCACCAGGCGTTAAACATGTCGCACGCATTGCCTCCAAAGTAGCCAACGCCGGCGTTACGGAAGACATTGGTGACCCACGCCGCGCACCAGTTCTGACCCGGCGAAGGCGTGGAGTAGCACGCGTTGACGACAGCCTGCTGCTTGCCCGAGCCGGCATTCTGCTGCGGAGTTCCGGGCGCGTACGATCCACCACCCGAGCTCGAACCACCCGAGTAGGAATTGTTCTTGTTCGCGGCAGCCGCGGCAGTGTGCTTGGCCGCCTGCTCGAAGAGCGAAGATGGCGTTCCGGGCGACCGGACGCTGCGTATCACTCCGACGATCGGCAATCCTTCGCTGACTCCGGCGGCCATGACTGCC
>UROA01000010.1 GCA_900549355.1 uncultured Collinsella sp.
GAACTTCTTCTCAGGAAGACCTTGGGGTCACGCACGATGGCGCGGCCGATAGCGACACGCTGACGCTGGCCGCCCGAAAGCGCCTTGGGCTTACGGTCGAGGTACTCGGTAATGCCCAGAATCTCGGCAGCGGAGCGAACCTTGCGGTCGATCTCGTCTTTGGGAACCTTCTTGAGCTCAAGCGTAAACGCCATGTTCTCGTACACCGTCATGTTGGGGTACAGAGCATAGCTCTGGAACACCATGGCGATGTCGCGGTCCTTGGGAGCGACGTCGTTGACGCGCTTGCCGTCGATGAGCACGTCGCCCGAGGTAATGTCCTCCAGGCCGGCGACCATGCGCATCGTCGTGGACTTACCGCAGCCAGAGGGGCCAACGAGGACGATGAACTCCTGGTCGTGGACGGTGAGGTTAAAGTCCTCTACAGCAAGCACGCCGTCCTCGGTAACCTTGAGGTTGTGCTTCTTCTCCTCGGTCTTCTTCTTTTTGCCAAAGAAGCCCTTCTTTTTGGACTCGTTGTTGGGATACACCTTCTGAACATGTTTGAGAACGATCTCGGCCATGTCTCTACCTTTCGATACGCGGCGCCGCGCTGAGGGGCGCCGCTAAAACTTGCAAAACAGTTACGGCATCAGCCCTTGACGGCACCTGCCACCACACCGTCGATGATGTACTTCTGGCAGAGGATGTACACGATGACGATGGGGACAACGACCATCATGATGCAGGCCATCATGGGGCCGAGCTCGACGTGGCCGTAGCCGCCGCGGAAGTACTGAATCAAGATAGGAATGGTCTTGTACTTGGTGGAGTCGAGCGTAAGGTAGGGCAGCAGATAGTCGTTCCAGACCCACATGGTCTCGAGGATGCCGACCGAAAGATAGGTGGGCTTCATGATGGGGAGGACGATCTTAAAGAACACCTGGACCGGGTTGCAGCCGTCGATCATGGCCGCCTCTTCGATCTCGAGCGGGATGTTCTTTACAAAGCCGGCGAACATAAAGACCGCCAGGCCCGCGCCAAAGCCAAGGTAGATAAAGCAGATGTTGAACGGCGTGTTGAAGCCGATGCGGTCCGCCAAATTGGACAGCGTGAACATGAGCATCTGGAACGGTACGACCATCGAGAACACGAACAGATAATAGAAGAAGTTCGAGATCTTGCTGTTGACGCGCACTACGTACCAAGCGCACATGGAGCAGCACACCAAGATCAGAACGACCGACGTGACCGTGATGATGAGCGAGTACATAAATGCCGAGGCAAAGCCCTGCTCGTTAAGGGCGTGCATGTAGTTTGCGAGGCCGTTGAACGTCTCGGGCGTGAGCAGATCGAATGCCGTGGTGGTGCTGATTGCAGTTGCCTTTTTAAAGGAATTGAGCGCAATCATGAACACGGGGTAGATCCACGCGAGCGACAGAATCGTAAAGAAAATCGAGAGCGCGCGATTGATAACCTTATCGCGTTTCATTACTGCTGCACCTCCTTGGACCTCGTGGCCTTAAGCTGAATCATGGAGATGGCTACGACCAGGATGCAGAAGATAACCGCCTTGGCCTGACCGATACCCTGCCATGCGATACCGGCACGCGAATAGAACGTGTTGTAGATGTTCAGGGCGAGCATCTCGGTGGAGTGCGCGGGGGCGCCGCCGGTAAGGGCGAGGTTCTGGTCGAACAGCTTAAAGCCGTTGGTGATGGACAGGAACAGGCAGATGGTGATGGTCGGCATCAGGTTAGGGATCTTAACCTTCCAAAACGTCTGCCATGCCGTGGCACCGTCGACCTTGGCGGCCTCGATGTAGTCGGACGGAATGGACTGCAGACCAGCGATGTAGATAATCATCATGTAGCCGACCTGCTGCCACAGGGTCAGGATGATAAGGCCCCAGAAGCCAGCAGCAGAGTTAAGGGCGATGAGCTGGGCGCCCACGTTGGAGAGCAGGCAGTTGATCAGAATCTGCCAAATGTAGCCCAGCACGATGCCGCCGATCAGGTTAGGCATAAAGAAGATCGTACGGAAGATGTTGGTGCCTTTGAGCGCCTTGCGGGTGAGCGCCTGCGCAATGGCCAGGGCGATCACGTTGATGAGCACCGTCGACAGGAAGGCAAACGCCACGGTAAAGAAGAACGACGTGGAGAACTGCGGATCGGACAGCGCGCGCACGTAGTTCTCGATACCGACAAAGTGCGCGTTACTAATGATAATAAACTGGCAGAACGAGAGATAGAAGCCCTGGATAAAAGGGATCACGAACCCGATCATAAACGCCAGACACGTGGGCAGCATAAAGAGCGGCCACCAGCGCTTGAGTGCTTTGCCCATAAAAGGGTCCTTTCAATATGCAGGGGGCGGGCAAACCAACGTCTGCCCGCCCCCTGTCGCTAATCAGATAGCTTGGGCAGCAACTGCTTACTCGGAAGCGGCCTTCTCGGTCTTCCAGCCATCGACGAAGGCGTTCTTGACGCCGTCCCACTTGCTGTTGTCGGCAGCATAGGCGATCAGAGCCTGCTTGAGGTTCTTCTTCCACTCCTCAGAGGGGATGTAGACGAAGTCCCAAGCGACGGTCTTCTTGCCGTCCTTGGCCATGGCAACGGCCTGCTGCGAGAAGACGTTGGTGGTCTCCTTAGCGCTCTTGAACGGGGCAGTCAGACCCATCTTGTCAGCGATGATGCTGGTGGCGGTGTCAGAAGTGACGCACCAATACATGAAGTCCTCGGTGGCCTTCTGGGCATCCTCGGAAGCCTGGGAGCTGACGCACCAGTAGTTCTCGCCGCCGGAGCACAGGCCCTGGTTCTCCTCGCCGTCGACACCGATGTAGATCGGCATCATGCCAATCTGATCGTCGGTCATGCCGGCCTTGGTGAGGTCAGAGTAAGCCCAGGAGCCGTTCTGATAGAAGACGGCCTTGCCGGTTGCGAACTCGTTGGTGGCGTCATCGCCGGTCTTGGAGGCAAGCTGCGAAGGATCGCAGGTGGAGTCGGTGATGTACAGGTCGAAAATCTGCTTGAAGTTGTCGAGATACTCGCCCTTGATCTCGTCGTCCTCCTGGTTGTGCTCCTTCTCGAACTCGTAGTAGAGCGGGAGGTTGGCGAGGTGGGTGGTATAGCGCCAGCTGGAGGAGTCATCCATACCAGCAGAAGTGAAGGCACCCTCAATGCCAAGCTCGTCCTTGCGGGCCTGGATGTCGTCGGCGCAAGCCTTCAGCTTGTCGAAGGAGTTGATGTCCTCGGCCTTGTAGCCAGCCTTCTCGAGCAGCTGCTTGTTGTAGATGATGCCGTAGCTCTCCTGGACCCAGTCGATACCCAGATCCTTGCCGTCGGACTGCAGAGCCAGGGAGTCGTCAATGAGCTCACCGCGGAGCTTGGTATCGGACAGGTCGGCGCAGTAATCCTTCCAGTTCTTAAGACCGGTGGGGCCGTTGACCTGGAACAGGGTCGGAGCGGAGCTCTTGGACATCTCGGACTTGAGCTTCTCCTCGTAGGTGTTGGAGGCGGCGGTCACGATCTTGACCTCGACGCCCTTCTCCTTCTTATAGGCCTTGGCGATCTCCTTCCACTCCTTGTCGACCTCGGGCTTGAATTGGAGGAAGTAGACCTCGGCAGCGTCACCAGAAGCAGAGGAGCCGGAGCCGGCAGAACCGCCGCAGCCCACGAGACCCAGACCAAGAACCGCAGCCGCGGAACCAGCAAAGCCCAGGAACTGCCTTCTGCTCATTTCGTTCTTCATTACAATCCACCCTTTCACACCGTGGCGGCACCCTTTGCCGCCGCCTTCGGAGATTGGCTCGGGGACTTTGCCCCTTTTGCTGATTTGTACAATACGCTATTTGGCTAGTTGTTTGAACAAGTATTACTAGAGCGGTAGAAAAACTTCGGTGAACGGTAATTTCAACTTGATGCTTGACAAGTTTTGTATAA
Source organism: uncultured Collinsella sp. (assembly GCA_900549355.1). GTDB lineage: Bacteria > Actinomycetota > Coriobacteriia > Coriobacteriales > Coriobacteriaceae > Collinsella. Next base: position 3,921 of record UROA01000010.1, read on the forward strand.
ACAATTATTTGTTATCGAATGCAGAGAAAACGCCCGGTCAAGCCGATGCATCGTCGGTTTGACCGGGCGTTTTCTCTTTGAGGGCATGAGTCTCGTCAGGCTGCGAGCTAGCCGGCTATCGCTTGGAATTGACACGGTAATGGAAGATCTCGGGGTGTGTGCGAGTGTGCGTCACCTCAAACAAGATACCGTCCGAGGTGTACGACTGACTCTCCATGACGGCAACGCAGTTGTATTTGCCGAGGTCAAGATAGCTGCAGTCCTCATCGTTGGCGAGCTCGACACTCACCGTACGACGGCTCGCCATCACTTTGACACCGCGCTTGTGCTCCAGATAGCCGTAAATAGAATCTGCCGCGATCTCGGGAGTCAGGCCCTTGGCGATCGACGCCAAAAAATAGCCATGGTCCACTTGGCGCGCGTTGCCGTTGAGGCTTCGGACACGCACTACGCGAATCAACTCCTCGCCCACCTTAAAGCCCAGGTGACGAGAGAGTTGCTCGGTGCAAACCAGATGTTCGAAAGACTTAACGTCCGTAGATGCAACGGCATTGTTGCGCTTTGCAAACTCGCCAAACGACTCAACCTCTTCGAGTGCGCCCAACATGTCGGTTTCGCCCTTAAGCCAAATAACGCGCACGCCCTTGCCGTGTATGGGCTGCACAAACATCCCGTCGGCCAGCATACCCAAGGCGCGACGGACGGTATTGCGAGTGCATCCGAACTCCGCGGTCAGCTCGGCTTCGGTTGGCAGCATCTCCTGAAACGCATAGGTCCCATTAATGATGCGCGAGCGTATTTCTCGGTAGATTCCTTCGTATATCGCTTTTGGCATTGTTTCACCTCTACATTATTCATTTCCGGCTAGGCACGATAGCATTTCTTAAAGTTGTTTAAACCGAATATCGGTAAAGCGACAGGATTTAACCGTTGACGGTTTCTGTCATGCCCAAATCGGTTTCGCTCAAAACTGCCGGTACGACAATCGTCTGGTCCTCTACAATGAATCCATTGTTTAAACGTTTCCCCACGCGCAACGCGCCTCGATATTCGGAAGGCAGAACATGCTGCAAAAAATCCAACGCTTTGGCGGGGCAATGTTCGCGCCCGCCATGCTGTTTTCTATATCAGGCCTCATGGTCGGCGTCTCCGCTCTCGCAACGACTGCGGACATCGTCGGCGATCTCGCCGTATACGGAACCCCTTGGTACGCTTTTTGGACCATCATCCAGCGCGGCTCGTGGACGGTCTTTAAACGCCTCCCGCTCCTTTTTGCCGTAGCGCTGCCCATCGGTCTTGCCCAAAAACAACCGGCTCGTTGCTGCCTCGAGGCTCTCGTCGCCTATTTTGCCTACTGCTTCTTTTTGAGCGAGATCATTAAGCTGAGCGGAGACAATCTTGGACTTAAGTACCCGTCGTCTTTGACCTCCGCTAGCGGCATCACCATCATCGACGGCATCAAGACGCTCGACACCGGCATTATCGGCCCGCTGGCGGTATCGGCAACCGTCGTCGCCATCCATGACCGCTTCTACGATGCCAAGGTTCCCGATTGGCTCGGCACCTTCTCGGGCTCCTCGCTGGTCTACCTCATCAGCTTTTTTGCCGTGTTTGCCCTTGCCGCTATCTCGGCCGCCATCGTGCCCTCCGTATACGCAATGACCGAAACGCTGCGCCATGCACTTACGAGCGTCGGCCCCTTTGGCGTGGGCATCTTTGTGCTTTTGGAGCGAGCGCTCGAGCCCATGGGGCTGCACCACCTGCTCTACATGCCGATCTACTACGACAACCTGGTCATTAACGACGGCATCTACGCCACGTGGAGCAGCTTGCTCCCCATCCTCTCCCATAGCACGCGCCCCCTTAATGAACTTGCGCCGTGGGCCGGTTTTACCGCCACCGGCTGGGTCAAGCTCTTTGGCCTTCCCGCCATCGCAGCCGCGTTCTACTCCACCGCAAAACCAGAGCGCCGCGCCGGCCTTAAGGTCATCCTTTTGCCCGCCATCGTCGCCTCGGTGGTTTGCGGCGTTACCGAGCCACTCGAGTTTCTCTTTATGTTCACCCACCCCGGGCTCTTTTTGCTCTACGCCGTCTTATCGTCTTGCCTTGCCACAACCATGAATCTCTTTGGCATCGTCGGCATCTTCTCGGGCGGCCTGATTGAGATGGCAGCCTTCAACTTTATTCCGCTCATGCGCACGCATGCCGGTGCCTATCTTTTGGCGCTCGGTATCGGCCTTGCCTTTAGCCTCATCTTTTTTGTTAGTTTTCGAGCACTCATCTTGGTCTATGACCTTAAGACGCCGGGCCGCGAGGATCATGTTGCCAATCGCGCGGCAATCGATCGTTTAACGGAAAGCGGCTTTGCCAAAGAGCAATCTCCCAATGACGAGGTCAATAGTCGATCCGATCAAGATCACGTCCTCGCTGAGCGGGTAATTCAGCTTTTAGGTGGCGTTGGCAATATTGTGGGCGCAACCAACTGCGCCACGCGCCTGCGCGTCGAGGTCGCAGACCCTTCCATCGTTGCAGATAACGCGTCGTTTGTCGCGGTGGGCGCCAAGGGCCTCATCATTACGGACAAGACCGCCCAGGTGGTCATCGGCATCTCCGTTCCCCGCGTTAAAGAGCATTTTGACCAGATCATGGGCCTCGAGCCGGAATTTGTGCCCACCGCCTCGGCCTCCCCCGCCGCCAGCGCAGCCCATAAGCGCGGCGATATTTGCTTCTTCGATATCGACGGAACGCTCGCCTGGCAAGACCCCAGGCTCGCCCAAGACCTTCCCGAAGACGAGCGGGACCTCTCCCCCTACCCCAACGAGGCGGTCTCGCAGGCCATCCGCGAGTTTGTCGCCAACGGCAACATGGCCTTTATCTGCACGGGACGCACCCTGAGCTGCATCCACCCCAAACTTCTTGAGCTGCCCTGGACCGGCATCGTCTGTCTTGCGGGCGGTTACGCCGAGATCAACGGACACGCAATTCGCGATCTGTCGATGACGCCCAGTATGCTGCAGCGTCTTGCCCCCTACCTTGAGCAATCGGGCGAGGCCATCCGCTTTGAGGGCCTCAACGGCGTCGTGCGCATGAGTGCCGATGCCCCCGATGCCCCCGGATACGCGCGCACCCTGGGCGACGCAGTCACGCAGCTGCAACATTACAGTGTCTACAAGATCTTGATGTCTACATCGCTCGCCAACCGCATCGCCCAAGATAAGGCACTTGAGCCGCTGCTGTGCTTTAACGAGCTCGAACTCGAGGTAACCGAAATCTCGCCCCGCGAATGCACGAAGCGCGGGGGCATCCAGTCTGTACTCGATGCCCTCGATCCCCACCACGGAACCGTATACGGCATCGGCGACGCCAGCAATGACGTCTCGCTGATGAACGCCGTCGATGTCGGTATCGCCATGGGCAATGCGCCGGACTATCTCAAGGATAAGGCCGATTACGTGACCGACACCGTCGATCACGACGGTGTCGTTGCGGCGCTCGAGCATTTTAGGCTGATTTAGGCGCGCTCCATCAAACGCACGCCCGTTGTCCTAAATCGCCAAAACTGCCGCGCCAAACGCCCTGATGTGGCAATATGTTGTCTGCATATTGCACCAATGCAACCTCAGAAAGAATGCGAGAACCCGTGTCCAGTCCGTTTACCAGCTTTTTAGCCCAGCACTTTGACCAGATTAACGACTATCTGGCCACGTTCTTTGACGGACAGGCGACCTCTGCCGATATCGAGCGCTACCTGTACGCGCCGCTCTCGGCTTTTACGGCCAACGCCGGCAAGCGCCACCGCCCGCTTATCTGCATGCTCGCCGCAACCGCAGTGGGCGGTAGCTTTGAGAGTGCCCGCAGCGCTGCGGCAGCCATCGAACATTTCCAGTCGGGCGCGCTGATCCACGACGACATCGCCGACAACGGACAGCTTCGTCGAGGCAAGCCCTGCATGCACCTTACCGAGGGCACGGGGCTTGCCATCAATTGTGGCGACCTGGCGCTCACCATGGTCACCAAGACCGTTCTCGACGACCCCACGCTGGAGTCCGACGTGAAGCTGCGCGTGCTCCACGAGCTAACCGAGATGATCGTCCGCACCATCGAGGGTCAAGCGCTCGACCTGGGTTGGGTCCGTGACGGGCGCTTTGATATCTCGGTTGATGACTACCTGGACATGGCGACGCACAAGACCGCGTTTTACAGCGGAGCCACGCCGCTTGCCGCCGGAGCCATTATCGGCGGCGGCAGCGATGAGCAAATCGAAGCGCTGCGCGCCTTTGGCCTGCACACGGGCCTTGCCTTTCAGATTCAGGACGACCTGCTCAACCTTGTCGGCGCTAAGGAAGCCGCCAACAAGGACTTCCGCACCGACATCACCGAGGGCAAGCGCACGCTTGTCGCCGTACACGCCCTCTCTGATGAGCGCCACCACGACGAGGTCGAGGCGATTCTTTCCTCGGGTACCGATGATCCCGCGCAGCTCGCACGCGCCGTGGAGATCTTTCAGGAAACCGGCTCCATCGATTACGCCCACACTTACGCGCTCGACCTGACCGCTAAGGCCAAAGCGGCCATCGAGAACGTTGAGCTTGATCCGCACGCACGCGAGCTGTTCCTCTCCATGGCAGATTTCTTTGTGGAGCGCCTTAACTAACGGGGGTTATAAAACCTGTCAGCAGCGTATTTAGGCACAACTTGCTACACTGTTGAGTGCATGTTTATGCATCCCTTTGCGTTGTCTATCCGACAGACGCTCAAATAGTACGAATGGTACGCCGAAAGGGGTTCGTTCATGGAACCTATTACAACGGGCATGCAAGGAGCAGCCGTCGAGGACGTGCAGTCTCGTCTCCTGCAGCTCGGCTACACGATTGATGCCGCCGAAGTCACCGACAAGTACTTTGGAGCCACCACTGAGCAGGCCGTCAGCACCTTCAGGCTCGACAGCGGCCTTGCTGCCGGTCATGCCGTCGATATCCCCTGTTGGAGCGCCCTTGTAGACGCTTCGTATAAGCTGGGCGACCGCACCCTCTATCTGCGCATGCCCAATTTCCATGGCGCCGATGTGCAGGCCCTGCAGCGCGCTCTCAACGTTTTGGGCTTTGCCTGTGGCGAAGACGACGGCTACTTTGGTCCGCATACCGAGGCCGCCCTGCAGCAGTTCCAGGAAAATGTCGGCCTGTTTGCCGACGGCATGGCCTTCCAGGACACCTACGCCTACATCAACCGCCTGCACCATGTGTGGGAGGGCAAGCCCTCGGTCACCGAAGCCGAGTCCCGCATCGGTTTTGCTCGCGCCGCCAACGTGCTCGAGCGCTTTCAGATTGCCGTTATCGGCGAGGACCCCATCGCACGCAGTGTTGCGTCGCGTATGTGGAATATCGCCACGGCAACGACCGACAACAGCGGCATGATGCTCTGCGACTCCGAGGTCCCAACCGACGTTGACCTGGTGCTCGAGATCGCAAGCGACGAGCTACCCGCCGACGCCGCACCGCGCGCCACGATTGCCCTCGCCGAGTGCCACAACCTGGCCCAGCGCATCCGCACTGCCAATGTCGCCGCACAGCAGAAGCCGGCACGCATTCGCATTGAGCTCACGGGCATGACGCGCTACAACGGCACCTTCACGGCCAGCGACGCGCAGACACTCGCCGTACGCCTGCTCGATGGCGTTTGCGATGCCCTCGCAGATTAGGTAAACTAAACGAGTTGCTTTTGGGCAACACCACACATTGGGACGTAGTTCAACGGTAGAACTCCGGTTTTTGGTGCCGGCTGTTGGGGGTTCGAATCCCTCCGTCCCAGCCCTTAAGAACACAGCGCTCCAGGCCCTTATGAACCTGGAGCGCTTTCTTGTGGGCAAGCGGAGGAATTCGAACCCGCAAGGGTGCGGAGCTGAGGAAACGCGAAGGCGCCCCAAGCCCATTAGGACCAAGAGCGCCTAACATCAAGAAAATATCAGCCCCGTTCCGAAAAGCGAGCCGTCATCTACAAAATGGCGTGTGGCCCCGACGGGCCGGGCATTAAGTTTGTCGCGAGTTCCGCACGAACAGGAGGCCACTTAACCTCGATGTTTTGGACGTGACAGCGAGAGGGGCCCTGGTATGGCAAGGTGACGTGAAACAAGGCGGCGCTGACCTTCTGGTCGCGCCGCCGAAGTTGAACGTCAGATTGCCGTGCCAGGGCCCCTCGCAGCGTCAAGAAGACCGCCGTTCGGTAGAACGGCGGAGCTAATTGTTCAGCATGCGGTCGAAGCTTCCCGAGTCGCCGTCCCGATAGTCTGCGGTCATCAGAATCTCCTGCGGAATGCGCCCGCCCTCGCGCAGCACGTTGCGGAACTGCACGCGCGTAACCATGGGCAGATCCTTGATCGTCGCTGCCAGGTTCTGCGGCACGCCTTGGTTGGCAGCCGCGGGCTCGCACTCGCCGCCGGCCTTCACGCGACGCTTATGCTCGGCGAGCATGGCGCGGTACATGCCGGCATGCAGGCGAATCTCAGCCACATTGGCATTGCGAGCCTGCTCGACAATGCGCGCGCCCTCGCGATCGATATCGCCTACGTAGTAGACGTAGTTAAAGCGATAGCCAATCTCGGCCAGATAATCATCCAGTGCGTGCGAGACGCTCGCCTTGCAGCCGCCGCCAAAAATCACGCCGCCCACCTTGGTACCAAAGAGCTTGGCATGTTTGCGTCCGCGCAGGAGCTTGACGATCTCGTCATAGGTGTCCAGGTTCTCGACCATAATGAACGGCTTGTCGGCACCCAGCGTAAAGAAGCCCGTAAAGTGCACGGGGCGATTGGGGGCGACCTTGATCGCCTGCATGCTGATGCCCTTTTCGGTCATACGCCTGATCAGGCGCTCACCGTGCTTGCCGTCAAAAGCCTTCTCGTCGTTAAAGATCTGGTAGGCACGCTGGCGGCGCGAGGCAACCGGCGTATCGGCACCTCGGTTCTGCTCGATCCAAGCCTGGATGATTGCGATTTCCTCGGCAATCTTGCGGTTGGACATCTCGTTGTGCTGAGTGCGCTGCGGAGCCTTTTTGCCGTCCTTGCCCTCGACCTTTACGATCTGTGTCTGCTGCTCCTTGATCTTAGAGAGCGCCGTGGGCGTAGGGACAACTTTGAGCAGCTGCCTGCCTAAAACGCGGGCAAGGGCAAACGCCGAGACCTCGCCGTGAACGGCCGACTTGGGCTGCTGGGCAGCAGTATCTGCTGCGGCAGACTCCGGCTTCCTCTGAGACTTGCGCTTAGGATCGCCTTGGGAATTGCGCTCGCGCTTCGGCATAGACGCCTGCTTCTGCGGACGATCGGACTTGCTCCCCTTCGCCGGCTGGCGCTTAGGCTGCCCCGAAAAAACCTCGGCCTTCGGATCCTCGTCCTGCGGCGTGGTCTTCTCGGCTGCAGTCTCGGCATGGGAACTGCGGCCCCCACGATGGCGACGGCGGCGAGGCTTGCTCGACGCGCCCTGCTCCGCCTGCTCATCAGTAGCCTGATGGCCCTTGGCCTCGGCATCAACCTCAAGCTGCGGCTCAGCAGGCTTCTGTTCGCGAGCCGCCGGCTCAACGGCCTTCTCGTCCTGGGTGGTCGAAACCGACTCGCCCTTCTCCTGACGCTTTACGGGATACGCACGCCCCGCAAAACCGCGGCCGGGACGACACGAACCCGGAGCCTTCTTGGCAGACTCCTCAACATCGTCTGCAACCTCAGAAGACTCTTCAACCTCACGCGCGGCATCCTGCTGTGCAGTCTTAAAGTGAGCACCGCGACGACGCTTGGGCTCTTGGGCCTCCACGGGCTTTTGCTCCCTCGCGGGCTTCTGCGACTCGGCAGCAACCTCGGTCTCAACAGCCTCAGCATCCGTCTCACCCTTTCGAGCAACGGCGCGACGGAAGCGCTCCTGCTGGGCGCGGCGCTGCGCATCGCGCTTGCCACCCCCGCCAAAACCGCCGCGTCCTGCCTTGGCCGTAAAGGCACGCACGACGTTCTCATCGAGCAACTCATCGGTATCGACATGCTCACGCGGAGCAGCTTCTTCCACAGCAGGCACGTCAGCGGAATCCTCGACGACAAAATCCTCGACGGACTCGGCAGGCTGCTCCTGGGCATCGCGAATCTCGGCATTGATGGTATAGAACGCCGGACGCCCGTTAATGCCGCTACCCTCGATCTTGGTCACGATATTTGCCGCGATAAGCTCATCGCGCATCGCCTTGGTGTCACATTCCTTATCGACGGAACGGAAAATTTGCGCCAGCGCACTCGACTTAATCTTGAGCGCCTTGCGGCAGAGCAGGTCGTAGGCAACCAGCTTGGCACGCTCAGCAGAAAGCGACGTCTGGCCGCTCAGACGTTCAGCCAGGGCATCGACATTATTTTGGTTATCGGAATATACCGTCTTGGCCACGGGGCCCCTTTCATATGTACACATATACGTCTATATGGTACAACGCGCGCCCTTATCCACGCAAAACATCTGCGAGAACACTCGAGCGCCACCCGCTTTTGCATGAAAAAAGGACCGAGCCCGCAAAGTCGCGGACCCGGTCTTTCCGAGTCATATAGATGTGACGTTCAACTCGTCAGGTCGACTAGGCCTTGGCGGCCTCGGCGTCGGCAGGAGCCTCAGCGGCAGCGGCGCGACCGTACTCGGCCTTGCCCATCTCGGACCACTCGGGCTCCTCATCAGGCATGGAGCCAGCCTCCTTGCCGAAGAACTCCTTGAGGCAGTTGACGGCGACGATGAGGCCCAGGACCATCAGCAGGACGGCAAAGACGAGCTGCAGGCCCTTGGTGGCGGCGACGGAGACGGCGGCCGTGGTGGCGGTAGCCGGGATGGTGCCGAAGAAGCCGTAGGCCTGGACGGCGGTCATGCAGCCCATGGCGCTCTGGACCAGCGAGGTGAAGGTGCAGCAGAGCAGGAAGACGACGGGCACGTAGAGCATCCAGCCCTTGCGGCCGGTGCACTTGCAGAACACGGCGAGGGTGATCATGGTCATGCCGCCGAGCAGCTGGTTGGAAGCACCAAAGAGTGGCCAGATGTTGGCATAGCCACCAAAAGCGAGGGCGAGACCGGGAAGCAGGGTGACGACTGTGGCGAACCAGGGGTTGCCGAGGACCTTCATGTAGCCGGCCTTGGACTCGATGGCCAGGGCGTCGTTGGTCTGGGCAAAGAACTCGGAGAACGAGGTGCGGGCGATGCGGGCGACAGCGTCGAGCGAGGTCAGGGCCAGAGCGGAGACGTTCATGGTCATGAAGACGGTAGCGAGCGTGCCGTCAACACCGAAGGCCTGCATACCGCGGGAGATGCCAGCGGCGAAGATCTGGAACGGGGTGGAAGCGACACCGGCGTTGAGGGCGCCGGTACCGGCGGTGTTCATATCGGAGAACATGATGCCGGCAACGATGATGGCAAGGATGCCGACGAAGGACTCGACGATCATTGCGCCGTAACCGACCTTGACGGCGTCCTGCTCCTTCTCGACCTGCTTGGAAGAGGTGCCGGAAGAAACGAGGCTGTGGAAACCGGAGAGAGCACCGCAAGCGACGGAGACGAACAGGACCGGGAACATCATGCCGGAGGCAGTGGAGAAGCCGGTGAAGACCGGAGCGGTGATAGTGGCCTGACCGTTGACGCCCAGGACGACGATGCCGAGGACAGCGCAGACGATCATGACGATCATCATGATGGAAGTGAGGTAGTCACGCGGGGTCTTGAGCATCTGGATGGGCATGGCGCCAGCAAAGACCAGGTAGACCATGACGACGGCAAACCACTGGAACTTATCCAGGTAGACCGGGAACTGCATGCCGACGGCGAACATGAGAACCATGAGGACCACGCCGGTGACGAACTCGGCAGCGCCGGTGAGGTTGAACTTCTTCTGGGCCCAACCAAAGGCGATAGCGACGAAGGTGAACAGGATGGAGATGGTACCAGCGCAGCCGGCGGCATAGGACTTGGTGAAGTCGATGGCACCGGTAGCAGCACCAGAAGCGTCAACGGCCGGGGTGAACATGAACGTCTTGCAGACCATGTCGGTGAAGGCGGCGATGACGATGATGCAGAACAGCCAGCAGAACAGCAGGAACAGGCGACGGCCGGTCTTGCCTATGTACTTCTCAATGAGCTGAGCGAGCGACTTGCCGTTGTTCTTCATCGAAGCGTACAGGGCACCAAAGTCGTGGACGGCGCCAAAGAAGATGCCGCCGACGAGGACCCAGAGCACGACAGGCAGCCAGCCAAAGGCCATGGCGACGATCGTACCCGTGACAGGGCCAGCACCGCAGATCGAGCTGAACTGGTGCGAAAACGCGGTGAAGGCGGAGACGGGCGAGAAGCTGTTACCGTCCTTCATGCGCTTGGCCGGCGTGAGGGCATCCTTGTCAACGCCCCACTTGTTGGCCAGCCAGCGGCCATAGCCCAGATAGCCGCAGGCGAGCACCGCCGCGGCCACAACCATGAGCAAAACTCCGTTCATTACATTTCCTCCTCTAAAAAGAACTTCCTAGACATAAAAAATGAGGGCCGTCGGTTGCGCTCGACGGCCCTCATCTTCATCAGCCGCCCGTTATCGTACGGGCTAGCTGTATGTGCTAACCCGCATCAGATAATTACTACGCTGATAATGTTTAGCTGATGCGTGAACATGTCTAAGAAATCCTCTTCAATCATGATGCGAACGATCCGTGCGTGTTCACATCCCCCAGTGGTTGAAAAGGAGTATGAAACTTTAGTTACCTAAAGTCAACGCAAATATGTAATGAATTTTCAACTTTTTTGGATTTCTCGGTATAAAACGCCACTGACCTTGGACTTTACCCCACGACAGTTTTTGCATGAGAGATGCCCCTGAGAGCCGCGGGAGCCGGGCGGCGCATATGAAATTTATCGCGAGTTCCGCACGCAAAGAAGGCCACTTAATGTGGCCTTCGTCTTGCACAGGACTGCAGAGCAGGAAACCTTATATCCGGCCCCTCCGTCCGGGGACCGCGCCGTACCAGCTACAGCGTCATGTTCGGATCGGCGTCGACGTCGAACGGCGAGATTTCACCTCGGTCGAATTTACGGCGGGCGACCTCCGCGATCATGGCTGCGTTATCGGTACAGGCAGACAAGGGCGGCACCGTTACGCGAATCCCCTGACGCCCAAGCTTCTTGATCATCATCTCGCGCAGATGCGGATTAGCCGAGACGCCGCCGCCGATGCAATACTCTCTGCATCCGGTGGCATGCAGCGCGTTCTTGGCCTTCTTGTACTGCACGTCAAAGACCGCCGCCTCAAACGAAGCTGCCAGATCGGGCAGGTGAATCGTGCGCCCGGCTTTGGTCTCCTGCTCAATGTAGAGCGTCACAGCGGTTTTAAGGCCCGAAAGCGAGAAACGATAGTCTCCCCTGCTGTTGAGTGCACGGGGGAAATCAATCGCGCGGGGATTGCCCGTCTCGGCCAGCTTGGAGATGATGGGGCCACCGGGATAGCCCAGACCCAACGCCTTGGCTACCTTGTCGAAGGCCTCGCCCACAGCATCGTCGAGTGTCTCACCGAGCACCTCGTAGTCGCCCCATGCCTTCACGTGCACGAGCATGGTGTGCCCGCCCGAGACAAGCGTGAAGATGAACGGCGGCTTGAGGTCGGGCTGCGCCAGCAAGTTGGCAAACAGGTGCCCCTCCAGATGATTGACGCATACGAGCGGCTTACCGGCAGCGTAGGCAAAGCCCTTGGCAAAGGCAACGCCCACCACGAGGGCGCCCACCAGGCCCGGACCCTGTGTCACGCCCACGGCGGCAAGCTCGCTGGGGGCAATGGCTCCACCCTCAAGGCCAAGCGATGCTGCGGCATCCTCGAGCGCCGCATCCACGACACTCACAATCACCTCAACGTGTTTGCGCGAGGCGATCTCGGGCACCACGCCGCCAAAGCGGGCATGAAAATCAATCTGTGTCGACACCTGGTTGGCCAGCATATTGCCATCCGCATCGATAATCGCCACGGCCGTCTCGTCGCAGGAACTCTCGATAGCGAGCACTAGGCGGCGGCGCTCAATTTCGGCACGCTCCCCCTCGGAGCGCCCAGGCGCAGGCAGCGGCCATACGCGCTGCTCTGCCGCCGTCGGCTCGGGCGAAGCGTTGTCGACCGGAAGCACCAGGGGCAGCGGGGCCGTCATGACGATGGCGTCCTTGCCGGCACCGTAGTAGCCACGACGACGACCCGCCTCGGTAAAGCCCAGAGCGTTATAAAGCGCGATCGCTCCCTCGTTGCCGTCCTCGACCTCGAGCGAAGCCGTGGTGCAGCCGAGCATCTGGGCATCATAGCTCACGTGCGACAGCAGCTTGCGGGCAATACCCTCACGGCGATGTGCCGGGTCGACGGCGACATCCAGAATCTGCACATCACCGTCCACGACCATACCGCCGGCAATGCCCAGCAGCTTGCCGTCGTCGTGTGCCACCCACCAACTACGCGGCGCAGCGACGTCCTCGCCCAGTTCGGACAGGAACATGCCCGGCGTCCACGCCTCGTGTCCGGCACCTTCAAAGCAGGCAGCCTCCAGCGCGCTCGCGCCCTCGGCATCCGCCGCGCCCATGGGACGGAACTGAAGATGACGACCGGCGAGCTCATCGGCAACGCCCGTAATTTCGCTCTGCGCACTCTCGGCAAGACCAAGACGCTTGCGCTCGTTTTCCTCGGCATCCGAAAGGCGTGTGTAAATCGGCAGGACGCGAGCCGGATCGCCGTCACCCGCAGCGTGCGCGAGCAGCAAGCCCTCGCCCGAAGGCCACCACAGGTCGCGCTCCACGCAGCGGGCGGTCTCGTCCTCACCCAGCAGCTTGCCATAGCGCACGAGACCGTCACCGGTCAGCTGAACCTGGTCCCAGTCCGCTGCTTGGCGCCACTCATCGAGCGCCACGGCGGCCTTGACCACGTGTTCGCGCTCAAATTGACGCTCGGGACCCTCATCGACCAGCATATACAGCGCCGGATATACCTCACCGCGCATAGCATCGGCCAAGATACCAAGCTTGCCGCGCACGCCAGCCTTCCACGCCGTCCAAGCGCAAGCGTCGAGCGTCGACACGCCCAGCAGCGGAACATTGGCACCGCGCGCGAGGCCCTTGGCAGTGGAGATGCCGATGCGCACACCCGTAAACGACCCCGGGCCGCGGCCGACCACGTAGTAACCAACATCGCTGCGATCCAGACCGGCTTGAGCCAGCACGCCATCAACGGTATTCACGAGCTCAACGTTGGCGTGACGGCGACACATGTGGTCGCCACTCACGAGCTTCGTCTCGCCCGTCTGCCCATCAATCCAGCTTGCCGCGCAGGCAAGCATGTCGGTCGAAGTATCGAGCGCCACCACCAGCGCGTTGTCGTTATGCAAGCTCATCTTGTACAGCCTTATCAATCAAATGGGAAAGCTCCATTGCGCGGTCACCGTGCGCCTCGAGCGTTATCGTTCGCACATCGCTGTCGCCCTCATCACGCTTGAGCGTCACCGAAAGATACTCATCCGTCAGCTTGTCTTGGAATTGTTCGCCCCATTCCAGCAGGCAAGCACCCTCATAGCCCAGCACATCGAAAATGCCCGTATCCTCGAGCTCGTAGGCATGCTCCAGGCGGTATAGATCAAAGTGAAACAGCGGAATACGGCCTTGATCGTGAACGGCCATGAGCGCAAACGTAGGGCTCGTAACCATATGCCCATCGCCCAGCCCGCGCGAGACGCCCTTGGTAAAGTGAGTTTTGCCCACTCCCAGGCCACCGGTCAGGATGAGCACATCGCCGTCCTCAAGGCACGGTGCAATTAGCTCGCCAAAGTACTCCGTATCGGCAGCGCAAGTCGTTTTGTAAGTACCTACCCCCAGGCGCTCCAGGGACATATATGCTCCTTATTATTCCGAGGCGTCCTCTGGTGCGGGATGTCGCTCCAGATAGTCGCCCAGCATCTTAAAGTCTTCCTCCAGCAGTTCCTGCCACGCCGGATTGCGTAGCGCTGCTGCCGGATGGAACGTGGGCATTACTACAAAATGCCCCATCTGGTGGAACCTGCCGCGCAGCTTAGTAATGCCAATCTCGGTCTTAAGCACAAAGTGCGTCGCGGGGTTGCCGAGCGTCACGATAATATCGGGCCAGATGCTTCGAATCTGCTCACGCAAAAACGGCGAGCAAGCCAGCACTTCCTCGGGACGTGGATTGCGGTTTCCCGGCGGGCGGCACTTAAGCACGTTGGCAATGTAGACGTCTTCGCGTTTGAGCCCCGCCAGCGACAAAATGCCGTTGAGGTCCTCGCCTGCCGCCCCCACAAAGGGCTCGCCCTGCAAATCCTCATTGCGGCCCGGCGCCTCACCGATAAACATCACACGAGCGCGGGGGTTTCCCACGCCAAACACGATATTGTGACGCGACTGGTAGAGCTGGCAGAGGTGACAATCGCCCAGAACGGCCTCAATTTCCTCGAGTGCGACCTCACGTGGTGCCTGATGGGTATGGCCCGGGATGTGCATGACGCCCATGGCGACTCCTACACGTAGACCTTGTCGAGGCGCATGCCAAAGCCGCAGGCGACCTCGTAGTTAATCGTTCCGCGCAGTCGGGCCATCTCGTCCATAGTGATCTCGGCATCGCCATCGCGGCCGACAATAATCATCTCGTCACCATACTCGGCCTCGGGAATCTCGTGTGCCGGGTTGGACTGAATGGCGACCATAAACTGGTCCATGCAGATATTGCCAACCTGATGCACGCGCTCGCCGCGATACAGCACATCCATACGATTGGAAAGCGTACGCGATAGGCCATCGGCATAACCGATCGGCAGCGTGCAGATCTGAACGCGCGTACGCGGTACGCGGTAGGTAAAACCGTAGCCCACGCCCTCACCCATCGCAGGGTGTGCCACGCGCGTCACACGCGCATGGACGCTCATAACGGGATCAAGCTGCATCACGCGGCCACTCAGCTCGCACGGCTGCATTCCATACAAGCCAACGCCGGCGCGAATCATATCAAAATGCATCGAAGGGTCGAGCATCGAGGACGGCGTGTTGGCGCAGTGCACGATACCGCACTCAAAGCCCGCATCCTTAATGGCCTGAACGGCCTCGGTAAAGCGCTGACACTGCAGTTTGTAGTCCCAGCCCGAAGGTTCATCGGCCGTGGCGAAGTGCGTAAATACGCCGTCGCACTGAATACCGCGATGGAAATTAATACCGCGGACAAAGTCAAGCACCTGCGTGTAGTGAACGCCGATACGATTCATGCCCGTCTCGATGGCGAGATGATACTTGCCCACTTTGCCCGCCGCGACGGCACATTCGCCATACGCAAGAGCAAAGTCAGACGTATAGACCGAGGGCATGATATCAAACTCGAGCAACGTCGGAATGGCCTCGATAGGCGGCTCGCTTAGGATGAGGATGGGCTTCGTAATCCCGCCCTGTCGGAGCTCAACGCCCTCGTTAACCGTCGCCACGGCAAACATGTCGGCACCAGCCGAATACATGATCTTGGCGCACTCAACAGCTCCATGACCATAAGCATCGGCCTTGACCACGCAACACAAGCGCTGACGTGGATTCAACAAGTTCTTATAGGCCCTCGTGTTGCGACGGAGCGCCCCGCGGTCGATCTCGACCCAGGACCAGCGCGTCAAATCGGCTTTATTCATGATTAGTCATCCGACCCTTCGTCCATGATTCCCAGATCTTCGAGCGCATCCTTTGCCGCCAGCTCCATGGCAGGACCGATCAAGTCGATAAGATCGGTCGCGATAACGCTCTTCTCACCATACTCCGTCGCCGCGGCAAAACCGGCGTAGCTGTGAAGTGCGACGGCGTACGAATACAGCAACTCCCAACGATCCATCTCGTCGCGCATGGTGGCAAGCGTGCCGGCCAAAATACCCGCGAGAACATCACCCGAACCGGCAGTTGCCAGAGAAGCCGGACCCGAGAGCGGCAGCAGTACACGCTCAACGCCACAGATAGCCGTCGTCGGCCCCTTGGCAATGACCACCAGATTGTCGGAGCCTGCAGCCCAGACAACCTTCTGCGCGGCTGCAATCGCGGTACCAAGGTCGTTCACCTCGTCACCGGCAACCAGACGCGAAAGCTCACGATAGTGCGGCGTCATAACCAACGGCTGCTCGCGACGATACATCTCGGGGTTACTATCAATACCGTCAATGGCAATCTTAGCAAGGCAGTTGAGTGCATCGGCATCCAAAATAAGCGGTACATCAAGCTCGAGCAAGCCCGAAACCACCTGCATAGCGCCGGCAGACGTCGTCATACCGGGACCGCACAGTACGCAGCTGTACTTCTTTGCAATCTCGCACACCGTCATGCGCGCAGCGGCGCCAAAGGAGCCGCGGGAATCAGACGGAATAGCAAAGACGGGAATCGAAGGAAGTGCCATGCGAATAAGATTAGCGCAGGCGTCAGGAGCCGCGACTGCCACGTAACCAGCACCCGCGCGAGCTGCAGACTTGGCCGCCATAATGGCAGCACCAGGATATTGCGCAGACCCGGCGACAATAAGCACAGAGCCACGGGAATACTTATCGATATTCGTAGGTAGTGGGGCAAAGTAATCAACTAAGTCACCGGGCTCGACAATCTCGGCGGCGTGGTCGACATCATCGATGACCTCGTCAAGACGGTCGTAAAGATTGCCGCAGATCAAATCGCCAGCATACTCAGGGCCATCAGCGCTATACAAACCAATCTTGGGCGCAATCATCGTCACCGTATGCTCGGCACGAATGCAGTCGTCATCAACAACGCCCGTCTCGGCATTCAGGCCCGAGGGGACATCAATGGATACGACACAGTCGGCGCATTCATTGACCGTAGGAATCCAGATGGAGAACGGCGCACGCAGATTCCCGTGAAAACCGGTACCAAAAATGGCATCGACAACAACATCGGCCTTATCGATCAAAACCTCGAGTTCATCACGCGAGGGGCCGACGCAAACGTGCACATCGCGGCCGGCAGTACGACGAGCAACATGACGTGCCAGAGCAGCAGGAATCTCATCCGGCTCAACCGGAGAAACGATATCGACGTCCACACCCTTATGGCTCAGAATATCGGCGGCAACCCAACCGTCGCCGCCATTATTACCAAAACCGACCAGAACGAGAACCCGATCGGGATTGAGCTTCAAGATCTCGTTGGCGGCAAACTCACCCGCGAGCTCCATAAGCTCGGCCTTCGAAGTCCCTTCGCGTTCGATGATATCCTCGAGACGAACGACTTCTTCGGTACTCAAAACCGGTTTCATCTATGCTCCTAGCGTATCTTGCGAAGCATCGCCCAGGTGCTCCGTCAATGCTGAATTCTGCAGCTGCTCAAGCTCATCTAAAACAGAGCGAGCCTCTTTAAATGTCTGCGCAACACGTTCCTTGGTGCTCACCTTTTCGTCTTTTGGTTTCGGGCGGGCATCTTCGGTAATGGCGATGGCATTCGCAACAGCCAAGTCACCCGTTAGCGTAATGGAGAGAGCAACCTCAACGACACCAAGCTCTTGAGCTATCTCGAGCGCACGTCCCGAAAGCAATGCCTTCGGCTTGCCAAGTTTATCGCGCGTTACCGAGACGTCTTTGCGGCCAACGCCCTGACTAAAACCAGTTCCGAGGGCTTTAAGAACCGCTTCGCGAGAAGCAAAACGACTCGCATAATGCGCCGCAGGACGCGATGAGGCATCGCAATACGCGCACTCTTCTTCGGTAAACACACGCCGAGCAAACGACGGCGTCTTTTCAAGAATAGATTTCATGCGGGAAATCTCGACGATATCAACGCCGATACCAGCTTCAGCCATGTTCACCTCCATATCGCACAGACTAAGTTATTGTAGCCCGTTCACAGAAGATGCGACAAACGAGGGTTATAAAACACAGCTACTATGTGAGACAAAAGCCCGTAAACGCAAAAAGGGGGAGGCCGCGAGGCCTCCCCCTTCTCAGTTCAAGCGCACGGCTCGGTGCCGTCCACCGGTCAGCGGCGCCCTGGCCTCCCACGGGCTGACCCCGCAGTACTCTCGGCGCGATGGGGCTTAGCTTCCGGGTTCGGAACGGGACCGGGCGTGCCCCCCATGCTCTGGCCGCTGACCGGTGGGCGGCGCCCACCGTTACGGTGTCCTGGGTCGATATCGCGTGCCCTGGGGGCCGCATGGCGCATAGGGGAGGTGACTCGGGGGCATCCTCGTGCCCGGACCGCGCATGAGCGCATGTCCCGCGGGCCGCGAGGTGCGGTTCCGGAAGAGCTCGGGCGATTAGTGCGGCTCGGCTGAGGACGTCGCCGCCCTTGCACCTGCCGTCTATCGACCAGGTAGTCTACCTGGGCCCTTACCGGAAGGAGAACTAATCCCTGGAACGGCTTCCCGCTTAGATGCCTTCAGCGGTTATCCGCGCCGCACGCGGCTACCCGGCCGTGCCGTTGGTCGACAACCGGTTCACCGGAGGTGCGTCCACCCCGGTCCTCTCGTACTGGGGGCAGCCTCCATCGATTCTCCTGCGCCCACGGAGGATAGGGACCGAACTGTCTCACGACGTTCTGAACCCAGCTCGCGTACCGC
>UROA01000011.1 GCA_900549355.1 uncultured Collinsella sp.
GGAGTTGCGCACCGTGCTCAGTCGGTGCGCGATCACAAACGTGGTTCTGCCCTCCATCAGCGCATCCATGCCGCGCTGCACCAATGCCTCGGTGCGGGTATCGATGCTCGACGTGGCCTCATCCAAAATCATCGCGGGCGGGTCGGCCACCGCGGCGCGCGCGATGCTGATCAGCTGGCGCTGTCCCTGTGAAAGACCGCTGCCGTCGCCCTCGAGTACGGTGTCGTAACCGTTCGGCAGCATGCGGATAAACCCGTCGGCGTTGGCCAGGCGCGCCGCCTCGATGCACTGCTCGTCCGTGGCGCCGGGGCAGCCGTAGCGGATGTTGTCCATGACGGTGCCCGTAAAGAGATTCACGTCTTGCAGCACCACGCCCAGGCTCCGGCGCAGGTCGGCCTTGCGGATCTTGTTGATGTTGATCCCGTCGTAGCGGACCTTGCCGTCGTCAATGTCGTAGAAGCGGTTGATAAGATTGGTGATCGTGGTCTTGCCGGCGCCCGTCGCACCAACGAGCGCGATCTTCTGCCCGGGCTCAGCTTCGAGCTCGATATCGTGCAGCACGAGCTTTTGGGGCACATAGCCAAAGCTCACATGGTCGAACATAATATGCCCCTTGAGCGGCACGAGCCCGCAGCCGCCATCGTGATGTGGGTTCTTCCAGGCCCAGCGCTCGGTTCGCTCGCTCGTTTCGACAAGCGCGCCGTCCGCGTCCTCGCGCACGTTGACCAGCGTCACGTAACCGTCGTCGGACTCGGGCTTCTCATCCATGAGCGTAAAGATGCGCCCGGCGCCCGCAAGCGCGATGATGATCGAGTTGAGCTGGTTGGACACTTGCGCTACGGGGTTCATAAAGTTGCGCGTGAGCGTCAAAAACGATGCGATGGCGCCGAGCGTGAACGTGTCGAAACCGGTAAGTCCCAGGTTGGGTGTCCCTGCGATGGCCATGTAGCCGCCGAGCACAGCCACCACCACATAGATCAGGTAGCCAAGCGCGTTCATCATGGGCATGATTGAATTGCCCACGCCCTGCGCGTTCGTCGCAGCCTTTGCCCAGGCACGGTTGAGCTTACCCATTCCGGTACGTGCGGCGTCCTCGTGACAAAAGACCTTGATGACCTTCTGCCCGCCGCCCATCTCCTCGATGTAGCCGTTGAGCGCGCCGAGTGTATCTTGCTGCTCGATAGAAAACGCCCCGATGACCCCCGTGATGCGGCCCACGAACACGAGCACCGCCGCCATGAGCACGCAGACTACCACGGTGAGCCCCACGCTCATCCAAAGCATGCACACGAAGACCGCGACCAGCGTGAATGCCGAGCTTACGAGCTGCGAGAGCGACTGCGCGATCATCTGGCGCAGGGTGTCGGTGTCGTTGGTGTAGAGGCTCATGATGTCGCCGTGCGCGCGTGTGTCGAAGTAACGCAAGGGGAGCGTCTGCATGTGCGAGAACATATCGTCGCGGATGCGTTTGAGCGTGCCTTGCGCCACAGTAACCATCGCGCGGTTGTAGACGAGCGTGGCTGCAACGCCCACCACATAGACAGCGCCGATGGTGATGAGCGCGTGCGCAAGGCCCGTCCATATGGGAGCGTCGGTCGCCAAAAGCGGGACGATGTAGTCGTCGATGAGTGCCTGCAAAAACATCGACGACGCGGCGCTTGCGATAGCAGAGATCAGGATGCACGCGACGACGAGTACAAGCTGCCCTCGGTAGCAGGACATATACGAGAGCAGGCGCTTGACGGTTGCCATGTCGAGTTGCATCGCGGGCATGTCGGCGCCCGGTGCCGCTCCGTTTGCGGGGCGTTTATTCTGCTTACTCATCCTCTGCCGTTCCCTTCTGCTGCGACTCAAAGACCTCACGATAGATATCGCTCGTGCACAAGAGCTCCTCGTGCGTGCCCACCGCGCTGATGCGCCCGTCGTCCATGACCACGATCTTGTCGGCGTGCATGACCGAACTCACGCGCTGCGCGATCACGATCTTGGTCGTGGCGGGCAGGTACTCGGCAAGGCCGCGTTGGATCTTGGCGTCGGTCTTGGTGTCGACGGCGCTCGTGGAGTCATCGAGTACGAGCACGCGCGGCTTGGCCACGAGCGCGCGGGCGATGCACAGGCGCTGCTTTTGCCCGCCCGAGACGTTGGTGCCGCCCTGCTCGATCATGGTCTGGTAACCGTCCGGCAGCTGGTCGATAAACTCGTCCGCGCAGGCGAGCTCGCAGGCGCGCACCAGCTCTGCATCGTTGGCCTCGGCGTCACCCCAGCGCAGGTTCTCGGCGATGGTGCCGCTAAAGAGCTCGTTTTTCTGCAGTACCATGGCCACCTGGCCGCGCAGCGCATCGAGGTCGTAGTCGCGCACATCGATGCCGCCCACGCGCACGGTGCCCGCGGTGACGTCATAGAGACGGGCGATCAGGTTCACAAGGCTCGACTTGGACGAACCCGTGCCGCCGATGATGCCCACGACCTCGCCGCTCTTGATGGTGAGGTTTACGTCCTCGAGTACGTTTTTCTCGGCCTTGCTCGCGTAGGCAAAGCTCACGTGGTCAAACTCCACGGAACCGTCCGCAACCTGCGTGACGGCGCGACCGGGCTCGGGGCTCGCGATGTCGCTCTGTTCGTTGAGTAGCTCGGCGATGCGCTTGGCCGAGCTCTGGGCAATCACGATGAGCGTAAAGACCATGGAGAGCATCATGAGCGCCATAAGGATTTGCGTGGCGTAGGTAAAGAGTGCGGTGAGCTGTCCTGTGGTGAGGCCGAGCGCGGCGTTGTTGCCCGAGGCCACGATGGCCCTAGCGCCGAGCCACGAGATGAGTATCATACATGCGTACATGCAGGCCTGCATGAGCGGCGTATTGAGTGCGATGAGGCGCTCGCCGCGGGCGAAGTCCTCGTAGATGCGTTGGCTGATGGTGCCGAACTTGCCGATCTCGTGCTCCTCACGGTTGAATGACTTGACCACGCGGATACCCGCAATGTTCTCCTGCACTACGTTGTTAAGCGTGTCGTAGGTAGCGAAGACGCGGTTGAAGATGCTGCTTACGCGCCACATGATGAGTCCGAGCGCGATGGCAAGGATGGGGATCACGGCTAGGAATACAAACGAGATCTGCCGGTTGATGGTAAACGACACGATCCAGCAGAACGCGAGCATCACGGGGCCGCGCACGCCCATGCGGATGATCATCATGTAGGCGTTTTGCACGTTGGTGACGTCGGTGGTGAGGCGCGTGACGATCGAGCCGGTAGAGAACTTGTCGATGTTGCCAAAAGAGAAGGTCTGCACGTTGTCGTACATATCGTCGCGCAGGTTGGCGGCGAAGCCCACCGAGGCGCGTGCGCCCATCCAAGCGCCGCCGGCGCCCACTCCAAACTCGAGAACGGCAAGGAGAAGCAGGGCGATGCCAAGGCGCCAGACCTCGCCCATGTTGCCGGCCTGGATGCCGCGGTCGATAAGGTCGCTCATGACGAGCGGGATGGCGATCTCGAGTATCACCTCCAGGATGGAAAGTAGGATGGCGGTGACGGAGCTCTTGCGGTATTGCCGCAGACTCCGTGCAAGCGTTCGTATCATGCATGTTCCTTTCGGTACGAATCGGGCTGAAATTACGTAGCAAGCTACGGAATAGGGTGTAAAGAAGCCCGTCGCAGGCGGATCGAATCCGGTGGGCGACGGGTGCTGATGAGGCTATTGTTTATTGTTTGCAGACGTTGGCGTAGATTCGCCTGAGCATGCGGATGAGCTCCGTCTGCTCGCGTTCATCAAGGCCGGCGAGCAGCTCTCGATCGCGTTCGCGCATGGTGGCACGCATGCGATCACCGGCATCGTGTGCCTTGTCCGTAAGCTCAACGACCTTATTACGTCGGTCATCCTCGGCTACCCAGGTGCGCACGAAGCCGTTTTTCTCGAGCCGGCTGACGAGGCCGGAGACCGTTGGGTGAGAGACCTTGAGGCTAGTTTCGATCTCTTTTTGGAGCGCTCGGCCCGCATGCTCAATGAGGTAGACGATCACCTGGCTTTGCGCAAAGGTGAGCCCTTGCTCCTTGAGGTCCGCATCGGCAGACGCCTGCATGCGCTCGTTGATTACCTTAAACAGGGGTCCAACAGCATCTTCGGGAACCATTCCAGCCACCATCCTTTCTGTAGCATGTTACGTTTATAGCACAACCAGAAGCATGCGACACATTCTTCACGAAACTGTCCTCGCTTTACGGCCTTTAGGGTCGTCTAATATCGGGACCTGACTATTCGGCAAACAATATCTGCAGGTAATCGCGTTTTCCGTGGAGAACACGGTCAATATAGACCTTCTGGTGAAAGCGGTAAAACGCGAGATAATTGTCACAGATCACGAACCGGTAATCGGAGCGTAGGGGATAGATCGAGGATAGTGGCGTGCCCGACTCCGGGAAGCTGGAGAGCAGGTCTATCCGAGCGAGGATACCCTCTACGATTCTCTCCGCTGCTGCGGGATTGTCCCGTTCGATGGCAATGTAGTCCCAGATGTCGTCGAGATCTTGCAGAGCCAGCGGAGAGTAGACGACCTTGCAGCTATGCATGGCTTGCAGCCTTGCGGCGGAAGTGTGCGGCGACGTTATCTGATGAGACCCATCCGCTCTCCTCGCCTGAGTTGCGCCCACGCTCAAGCTCGGACATCAGCGTGCTAATGGCGCAAAACCGGTCGTAATCTTTCATGTCGAGTACCGCGTAGCAACCGTGCCCGTTTTTAGTCAGAAACACCGGGGAGCCCTCGTGGACATCGGAGAGCACCTCGTTGTAATTGCGTAAATCGGAAACAGGCTTAATGGCAGGCATATAAGGCTCCAATCGATGTGCGGGAACTTACGATAAATTATACGATTAATATGCAGCACCTGCCAGTCAAAACGCCCCACACAAAACAAGGCCCTGGCCAAACGGCCAGGGCCTCACCATTTCTCTTCAGCTTGCGAGAAAAGACCGCGCGCGCAGGAGCTCCGTCGGGAGCGTAGGGCTATTTTGAGCTACTCGAGCTCAAATGCACCCGTGTACAGCTGGTAGTAATACCCGCGCTTGGCGATCAGCTCGTCGTGGTTGCCGCGCTCGATGATGCGGCCGTGGTCCAGGCAGATGATCGCGTCGGAGTTGCGCACGGTGGACAGGCGGTGCGCGATGACAAACGTCGTGCGGCCCTCCATGAGCTTATCCATGCCTGCCTGCACGATAGCCTCGGTGCGGGTGTCGATGGAGCTCGTGGCCTCGTCCAGAATCATTGCCGGCGGATCGGCGACAGCAGCGCGTGCGATCGAAATCAGCTGGCGCTGGCCCTGCGACAGCTGCGCGCCGTTGCCGGTGAGCATGGTGTCGTAGCCGTCGGGCAGGCGGGTGATAAAGTCGTCGGCGCCCGCGAGCTTGGCCGCCGCGATGCACTCCTCGTCGGAAGCGTCCAGGTTGCCGTAGCGGATGTTATCCATCACGGTGCCGGTGAACAGGTTCACGTCCTGCAGCACGACGCCCAGCGAGCGGCGCAGATCGGCCTTGCGGATCTTGTTGACGTTGATGCCGTCGTAGCGGATCTTGCCGTCGGCGATGTCATAGAAGCGGTTGATGAGGTTGGTGATGGTCGTCTTACCGGCACCGGTGGCGCCGACAAACGCGACCTTCTGGCCCGGCTTGGCAAACACGGACACGCCGTGCAGCACCTCGTGGTCGGGCGTGTAGCCAAAGTCGACGTTGTCCATGACCAGGTCGCCGCGCAGCGGTACGTACTCGATCTCGCCGGTTGCGCGGTGCGGGTGTTTCCATGCCCACATGCCGGTGTGGTGGTCGGCCTCCTCGAACTCCCAGGTATCGGGGTTCACCTGCGCGTTGACGAGCGTCACGTAGCCTTCATCGGCCTCGGGCTTCTCGTCGATGAGCTCAAAGATGCGGTCGGCGCCGGCGAGGCCCATGACCACGGCGTTGATCTGCTGCGAGATCTGGCCGATCTGTCCGCAGAACTGCTTGGTCATGTTGAGGAACGGCACTACGACTGCGATGGACAGCGCCATGCCCGAGATGCTCAGGTTGGGCACGCCCAGCGCCAGGAAAATGCCGCCCGCCAGTGCGACCAGCACGTAGAGCAGGTTGCCCAGGTTCATAAGGATGGGCATGAGGATGTTGGCGTACATGTTGGCCTTCTGGGAGACCTCGAAGAGCTTTTCGTTGCGCTCGTCAAAATCGGCCTCGGCGGCAGACTCGTGGCAGAACGCCTTGACGACCTTCTGGCCGTTCATGACTTCCTCGATATGGCCCTCGACCACGCCGAGCTCGGTCTGCTGCGCAATGAAGAAGCGCGCGGAGTTGGAGCCGAGCAGCTTGGTCATAAAGGTCATAAAGGCGACGCCGGCGATGATGACCAGGCACATCCACACGCTGTAGTACAGCATGATAAAGAACACCGTGACGATGATGATGATCGTCATGAGCAGGTTGGGCAGCGACTGGCTGATCATCTGACGCAGCGTGTCGATGTCGTTGGTGTAGTGGCTCATGATATCGCCGCGCTGGTGCGTGTCGAAGTAGCGGATCGGCAGGTCCTGCATGCGGTTGAACATCATCTCGCGCAGCTTCTCGAGCGAGCCCTGCGTGACGATAGCCATGGCGCGGTTCCAGAAGAGCGAGGACAGGACACCGACGCCGTAGATGCAGGCGAGGGTGGTCACGAGCTGCAGAATCTTGGGCTGTGCGGCTTCCCAATCGCCCGACTGCCACGATTCGCTAATAATCTGCAGGGCGCTCTGAAGGAAGGTCGCGCCGATGGAGTTGATGATGGCGCAGAGCACCACGCCGGCGACGACGAGGGGCAAAAGCACGGGGTAGAAGCCAAAGAGCGTCTTGATGAGGCGCGACATGGTGCCACCCTTGCGGTTGAGCGCGCGCTCGGCGGTCGTTGCCTTACTCATGTGCCTCGCCTCCTTCCTGGGTCTGAGCTTGCGTTACGGATGCCACGGTGTCGGCTTCGACGGCCCCTTCGCCCTCGGCAGACATCTTGTTTTGCGAGGTAAAGGTCTCGCGGTAGATCTCGCTCGTCTTAAGCAGCTCGTCATGGTTGCCGATCTGCGCGATGCGGCCGCCCTCCATTACAATGATGCGGTCTGCGTCCTGCACGGAGCTGATGCGCTGGGCGATGATGAGCTTGGTCGTGTTGGGCAGATAGCTTGCCAGTCCTGCGCGAATCTTAGCGTCGGTCTTGGTGTCAACGGCGCTGGTGGAGTCGTCCAGGATCAAGATCTTGGGGCGACGCAGCAGGGCGCGTGCAATGCACAGGCGCTGCTTCTGACCGCCCGAAACATTAGAGCCGCCCTGTTCGATCCAGGTGTCATAGCCCTTGGGGAAACCGTCGACAAACTCGTCGGCGCAGGCCAGATGCGCCGCCTCGCGGACTTCCTCGTCGGTGGCGTTCGGGTCGCCCCAACGCAGGTTCTCGGCGATGGTGCCGCTAAACAGCACGTTTTTCTGCAGCACCATGGCGACCTGGTGACGCAGCGCGTCCAGGTCGTAGTCGCGCACGTCCACGCCGCCCACGCGCACAGCGCCTTCGGTGGTGTCGTACAGGCGGGCGATGAGGTTTACGAGCGTGGACTTGGCCGAGCCGGTGCCGCCGATGATGCCGATGGTCTCGCCGCTCGTAATGTGCAGGTCGATATCGTCGAGCGCCTGGCGCTTCGCATGCTTGGAATACTTAAAGCTCACGTGGTCAAAGTCGATGGAACCGTCGGCAACCTCGAGCACGGGCTCGGCGGGATCGGCGATCGTGGGCTCGGCGGCCAGCACCTCGGCAATGCGGTGTGCCGATTCGTCGGCCATGGTCACCATGACAAAGATCATCGACAGCTGCATCAGGCTCATGAGAATCTGGAAACCATAGGTAAAGGTCGAGGAGAGCTGGCCCACGTCGAACAGCGTGCCCTGGCTCGTGATAATGAGCTTGGAGCCCAGGTAGATGATGACGACAAACGCGCCGTTGACGCAGATGTTCATCATGGGGTTGTTAAAGGCGAGCAGCTTCTCGGCGCGGGTGAAGTCCATCTGGACGTCGCGTGCAGCGGTCGCGAACTTCTCCTTCTCAAAGTCTTCGCGCACATAGCTCTTGACCACGCGCATGCCGGTGACGTTTTCCTCGACGGACTCGTTAAGGGCGTCGTACTTGTGGAACACGCGCGAGAAGATGGGGCGCACCTTAAAGATGATAAAGAACAGTCCAAAGCCCAGCAGCGGAATGATGACCAGGTAGACCATGGCAATGCTGCCGCCCATGATAAACGCCATGGTAAAGGCGAAGATCAATACCAGCGGCGCGCGCACGGCGATACGGATGATCATCATAAAGGCCTGCTGCACGTTGTTGATGTCGGTGGTCAGGCGCGTGACGAGCGAGGAGCTCGAGAACTCATCGATGTTGGCAAAGCTGAACGTCTGGATCTTGTAGAACAGGTCGTGACGCAGGTTCTTGGCGAAGCCGCAGCTCGCATGGCTGCAGGTGACGCCGGCGGCGGCACCAAAAGCAAGCGACGTCAGCGCGATGAGCACCAAAAAGCCCGCGGTGGGAAGCATCTCGGCTACGGTGACGCCGTCTTTGATGGCGTCGATCAGGTTGGCGGTGATAAATGGAATCAGCATCTCGCAGAGCACCTCGCCAAGCACGAGCAACGGCGTGGCAACGGTGGCTTTCATATAGTCGCGGATGCTGCCCATGAGGGTTTTAATCATCCAGTTCCTCCCAGGTTACACGGATTTTCTCGAGCATTTCGGCGAGCTGCTCGCGCTCGTCGTGAGTGAGGGCACTAAAGGCCTGCTCTCTAAAGCGAATGCGGGCTGCCTGCTCAACGCGGGCCTTTTCCCAACCCGCATCGGTCAGGCGGATGGTGAGCTGCCGACGGTCTTTGGGATTGCGGCTGCGCTCGATAAGACCGCCCAGTTCGAGCTTGGACAGAATCTCGGAAAGGGACCCTGGCTTGAGGTCGAAGTGCATGCCGAGTTCCTGTTGGGACA
Organism: uncultured Collinsella sp.; assembly: GCA_900549355.1. Lineage (GTDB taxonomy): Bacteria > Actinomycetota > Coriobacteriia > Coriobacteriales > Coriobacteriaceae > Collinsella. The sequence continues at coordinate 9,014 of UROA01000011.1, forward strand.
GCTCGCCGGTAGGCTGCTTGGCGAGCAGGCAGACGATGGGCGCCTTGCCAGATATGCCGCCGCCGTGAAAATGCATGTAATGGCCGCAAAATCCCAGGCCGCTCAGGATGCGCTTGGCGAGTTTGTCTTCGGCGCTGACCGCTTCGGGTATGTCTACCGGTTGCGACGGGTCGCCGCCGGGCTCATGCGGAAGGACGAGTGGTTCAACACACATATCTAAGCTTCGCTCCTTTCTTTAGTTAGGTAGAGAAATTGTTTTGTGCCTAACTAATTTAGGAGCGCATAGATTGATTGTCAAGGTACCAAACTTATTATGTTCAAGCGGCACTTAGGGACGTTCCTTATGTGCCGGCACTTGGGGACACTCCTTGTGCTGATAGTCGTTGGGGACGTTCTTGTTTGCCTAGTCATTTAAGAAGTCCCCAACGACTAACTTAAAAACTATGCCGGATTACGGGGCTGAATGACGGATTGCCGACCATGCCGAAATTGGTAAAAAGAAAACCGCAGGTAGAAGGCTCGCTATGATTTGAAAATAAGGGGTGTGGTTGGCTCATTCAGGTTCAGCCCCGTAATCCGGCATAGTTTTGAAATGGCACTGAATAAGTGGCGGCAAATGAGCCGCAATGAAGCAAGCTAGCCCCTCGTTTCCGAAACCTTTCCGCAACAATTTGCCCTTCGTGCCGCTCGACTCCGCTTGCAACGTTCCCTGCGCTACACTTAGTCGCACTGTGGCGCTGCCGCGCCGCGCCCGAACCAAGGGGGACACTCATGAAGAACACTCAGCTGCTGCTGATCAATGACATGTGCGGCTACGGCAAGGTCGCGCTTTCCGCCATGCTGCCGGTGCTGTCGCACATGGGCTACCGTATCCATAACCTGCCGACGGCGCTCGTTTCCGACACGCTTAACTACCCCAAGTTCTACATCCACGACACCACGGAATACGTGCGCCAGAGCCTCGCTATCTGGGAGGAGCTCGGCTTTGAGTTCGACGCCATCTCGACCGGCTTTATCGTGACCGAGGAAGAGACACGCATCATCTCGGACTTTTGCCACCGCCGTGCGCAAAAGGGCACCAAGGTGTTCGTCGACCCCATCATGGGCGACAACGGCAAGCTCTATGCGGGCGTGCCCGAGTCCACGATTGGCCTTATGCGGCATCTGCTGGAGTGCGCAGACTACGCGGTGCCCAACTATACCGAGGCGTGCCTGCTTGCCGATAGGCCTATCGCTGAGCAAATTACGCCCGATGAGGCCCGCGCCCTTGTGGACGCCGTGCGCGAGCTGGGTGCCAAGTCGGTGGTCATTACGAGCGCCGTAGTCAATGGCACGAACGCGGTTATCGGTTACGACCACGTGGCGGGGGAGCACTTTACGATTCCCTTTGAGCTCATTCCGGTCTATTTCCCGGGCACAGGCGACACGTTCTCGGCGGTGCTCGTCGGCCGCGTTATGGCAGGTTGGAGTCTGCAGCGCGCGACGTCCGATGCCATGCGTGTGGTGGCTGAGCTTATCGAGCGCAATGCCGACCAGGAGGACAAATCGGCCGGTCTTCCCATCGAGGCCTGCCTGGATGTGATTGACCATGAGTAATGCTGGCGAGGGCGGCGCCAAGCCTGTGGGCGAGAACAAGCCGCTCGGCGCGCCGCGGGGCAAGCGTCCACGAATCCGCGTGAGCTGCGTGGACCAGCTGGGTGCGTGCCGCTGCCACCATGGTCACAAGCCGGGCGACGTTTTTGACTTCGACCGAGACCGCGGCAAGATGTGCGCCATGGCCTGCCACGTGGGCTTTCCCTATATCGATATCCTGCGCTATGGCGGAACCGTGCCTGGCAACGAGCCCGGCACGGCAAAGTTCTGCTGCCCCGAAGTCGATACGCTGAACGTCTGGCTTGCCGAGATCGTCGACGAGTAGTCGAGCGCAATGTGACAAAGGGACAGTTCTTTTGTTACATTCGCGGGTGGTGTTCCTTCTTTTCCTTATAATCTCAAATCTCTGCATTTCATCCGATTTTAGGTTCTAAAAATTCTGCGTTTCATCGATAATCAAGCTTATAAAACGTTGCATTTCATTTGATGACACCGAGGGGGCCTATGCTGCGCAGGAAAATAGCGGCAGAGCTGGAGCGTTGGCTGAAGTCTTCCGAGCAAAAGGCCTTGTTCATTACGGGTTCTCGCCAGATTGGCAAAAGCTATTCGATTCGCGCATTTGGCAAAGCCAACCATGCAACCTACATCGAGCTTAACCTCATGGAAAACCGCCAGGCAAAAGATGCTCTTCTCGAGGCGCGGGATGCCGATGATTTCATCAGCAGGGTGACGCTTCTTTCGGGAAAGTCGATTGCGCCAGGCAAAACGCTCGTGTTTATCGATGAGGTCCAAGAGGCCCCCGACATCATGACGATGGCAAAGTTCCTTGTTGAGGACGGGAGGTGCCGCTGGGCGTTTTCGGGGTCAATGCTCGGGACTCAGTTCAAGGGCATCAGGTCCTATCCCGTGGGGTATGTTCACGAGCTTAGGATGTTCCCGCTCGATTTTGAGGAGTTTTGCTGGGCAATCGGGGTGAGCGAGGGGGCTCGCCAAACGATACGTGACGCGTGTATCAGCGAGAGGCCCATTCCTGATTACATTCATGACGCGATGATGGCAAACTTCAGGACCTATACCGTTGTCGGCGGAATGCCGGAGGTCGTGCAGCGTTTCCTTGACACGCAGGGCGACCTTGCCTCTGTTCGTCAGCTACAGTCAGAGCTCAACGAACAGTACCGGCGGGATATCTCCAAGTATGCAAGTGGGCGAGCCCTGCAGGCGCAGAGCATCTACGATCAGCTCCCTATTATGCTCGAGGGCGAAAACAAGCGCTTCGTGCTCAATTCCATTGACCCCAAGGCTCACTACGAGAAGTATCAGCGAGATTTTGTATGGCTTGTCGATGCCGGCGTTGCTCTCAAAGCCGATATCGTAACCGAGCCACAATCGCCCCTGCTCAAGTCAGCACGACCATCGCAGTTCAAGCTATATCAATCGGATACGGGCATGTTGATGGCGCGCTACCCCGTTGGAGTCGCCCAAGCGGCGTATCTTGATAGCAAGGAGCCCAATCTGGGCGGCATTTACGAAAACGTGGTGGCCCAGCAGCTGGCCGCCCAAAATCGCCAGCTTTACTACTATCAGACAAAAAAGCGCGGTGAAGTGGACTTTGTGGTCGATGGACCGGATGGGACGGCTGTTCCGATCGAGGTTAAATCGGGCTCCTATTACCACGCGCACGCTGCGCTCGGTCATGTGCTTGATACGGCTGAATATGGCGTAAGGCTCGGGATTGTTTTCTCGAGAGGCAACGTTGAGCGCAACGGAGCGGTTCTCTATTTGCCGCTATATGCGACCTGGGCCCTTTCGGATGTTTTGGGCGACTCCTGCGCCGAGGGGATAAAGTTGGAGGTCAAGCCGGTCTAGGGCCAGTCCCGGATGTGACAAAGGGGCAGTCCCTTTGTCACATTCATGAGCGTTGATTTTCTCCCACCGAGATAACGAGCGTGGATTTTCTCCCGTTTAGAGCGCACTCGAACGCTCAAAGTGGGAGAAAATCCACGCTCGTTTTATGCCGATGGCGTGGCCCGTGTGCCCGCGCCGCCCGAGCGCCTACAGCTGCTCGAGCATAGCGGTGCAATCGGCGAGTACATCGCGGTAGGTGGCGTCGAAATTGCCGGTGTACCAGGGGTCGGCCACGTCGCCGGGGCGCTCGGTCCAATCGAGCAAGCGCGTAATCTTGCCGTCGGGGTCGTCGCCAAAGATGCGACGCAGGCCACGCGCGTTCTCAGCATCCATATAGACAATGTGGTCCCAGTCGCCATACTCCGCGCGACGCACCTGACGTGCACGATGTGCGACGACAGGAATCCCGACCTCGCGCAGCTTGGCAACGGTACCGTGGTGTGGCGGGTTGCCGATCTCCTTGGTCGAGGTCGCAGCGGAGTCAATGACAAACTCGCCCGCGCGCCCGGCGCGCCGCACCAGCTCGGTAAACAACGACTCAGCCATCGTCGATCGACAGATATTCCCATAGCAGATAAAAAGAATGCGTTGCACAGGGTTTCCTTTCTAGACAGGGCCGTACGGCCTGCAGTGGCGCCGTAACACAGCCCTTTCCAATGAAGCCAACTGCGCAGAGTGGGGGGATGACGCAGCTCACGCCCATCGTCTGATGTAAAGCGGGAAAAAACGTTTTCCACGAAGACAGGGGTGCTCAAGATTTCATGTATTCCCGATACATGAAATCATAGAATTTCGTGTACTTGAAATACACGAAATTGTAGAAAAGCGTGTATCTGAAGTACACGAAATTGCACTGCTGAAGCTTCCAGGCGGATAAACATACTCATATTGGGCGGTTTTCACCGGTTGCTCGCCACCTTGGGCTATGTTCGCTCCTATGCCTGCATCCGGGGCTGTGCTGATTGACGCTTGCGCTCCCAGCGAGCCAACTTAATCGTCACCAGCGTGAGGGCCCAGGCCACAAGCGAGAACGCGGCGCCCACTGCGCCCACGTACGCAATGCCAACGCTGCTTACCACGGCGCCGCCCACTGCGGTGCCAAAAGAGATGCCGACGTTAAACGCCATGGGCTCAACCGAACTTGCGAGTACCATCGACTTGGGATGGCGGCTGCGTGCCACGTCCATAAAGTGAGTGATGCACGACACCGAGAACAGGTACATGAGCAGCGCCAAGCTAAAGACAAAGACCAGCGCGAGCGGCATGGTGCCGCCCACAGCAAACAGTCCGAGTAACGCCGCAGCCTGCAGCACAAACGTCACGAGCAGCGCCTTCATGCCAAAGCGCGCGTCGATCCATCCGCCCAGGATGTTCGAGATTAGGCAGAACACGCCGTAGGCCATAAGCGTGGTACTGGCTTCGACCGTGCCCATGCCCAGCACCTGCTCAAGATAAGGCGTCACGTAGCCGTAGAACACATAGACCGAGCCCACGCCAAACAAAAAGATGAGCATGCCGGTGATGATGCTCGGCTCGCGCAGCAGCCCCGCCTGCTCGCGAAAGGTGGCAGGCTCGTCGGTTTGCCCAGCGCGCGGCATAAACGCCACGAGCGCCCCGCAGATCAGAACGGCAAAGGTCAGCGTGCCGTACATGGCTACGTGCCAATCGAGCGTGTCGGCTACAAACTTACCGATCGAAGTGACAAAGACCATTGCCACGGAAAACGCACCATATACCACCGAGATTGCAAGCGAAGTTTGCTGCGGGGACAGCAGCTCGGGGATGTACGTCACGCCCACGGCGAGCAGTGCGCCCGAGACGGAGCCCAGGATGATGCGCGAGATGAACAGCACCTGGAAGTTGGGCGCCAACGCCATGACCAGGTTGCCGAGCACAAAGACGATGCTGTAGCACACGAGCAGCTGGTAGCGGCGAAAACGCCCCGTGCTGAGCGCAAGCACCGGCGTCGCGATGGCGTAGACAAGCGCGAACACGCTGATGAGTTGGCCCGCGGTGGCAAGCGAGATGCCGAGCTCCGTCGCCAGGTCGCTCTCGATGCCGATGACCACGAACTCGGAGCAGCCGAGCGAGAATCCCAACAGCACGAGCAGCGCCAGGCAAAGATTGGTGCGCGCAGGTGAAAGCGCGGCGGCGGTTGATGCTGTTGTGGACGAAGTTGCGGTGGTCAAGGCAGTTGCTCCCATGTTGCGTTATATGAGCTGGATTCAGTCCCTGCAACTCTACCAGAATATGTCAGGTGCTCGCCCCCTTTGTCGCAGGCTGCGCTTGCCTGTATAGTCGCAATGCAGGCGAAGATGATCTCAGGTACATCGCGGGCGACAGGAGATCCCATGGGTATGCACACGACAAAGGTTGCAGTGGGCGAGGGCAAGTTTGCGCTCGAGGAGGCCCTCGAGGCCCCCTCCATTCGCGTTGCCCTCGCGATGTGACAAAGGGACAGTCCCTTTGTCACATTCCATTCCTTAGAAACTTGCAAATTCTGCAAGTTTCTAAGGTAACATCTTAGAAACTTGCAAAAAATGCAAGTTTATAAGATTTCATGTCTGGCCGGGTGCTAGGGAGACTCTATGGATATCGTTCGCCGAAGCCGTTATCTTGATCGACTCATTGCTTTTCAGGATACCGACCTCATCAAAATCGTGACGGGCATACGCCGTTGTGGCAAATCAACGTTATTGGACATGATGAGGGACTATCTGGCGCAACGGGGGGTGCCAGCCGAGCGTTTGCTGACCTTTAAGATGGAATCTCTAGAGTACGCGGGAATTACGGATTATCTGACGTTTTATCGTATGGTTCGGGAGCGCATCGACGGCATCGATCATCCCTACCTGTTCTTTGACGAGCTCCAGAATGTCGAAGGTTGGGAAAAGGCGGTCAACTCGCTCCGAGTGGATTTGCCGTGCGATATCTATGTCACGGGCTCCAATGCCTTTTTGCTATCGAGCGAGCTCGCAACGCTTATCTCGGGCCGATATGTCGAGGTCAAGATGCAGCCTCTCACGTTTAGCGAATATCTTGATTTTCGCTCGATTGATGCGGTCGCCGCTGAAGGGCTTGGTGAGAGGGTCGAACTCGTTTCCAAGACGGGCGATCGCCTTAATTCAAATACCGTGCTTGAGCAGTACATAACCTATGGCGGCATGCCGTTTCTGGCCCATGATGAGCCGAGACGTGAGCTGTGTCGCGACTATATCCGTAGCCTCTACCAGGCGATCGTCGCGCGCGATATCCTGTCGCGTGCGACGCGTAGGGGTCGCGGAGCTATCACCAAGCGCGATGTTCTCGAGCGGCTCTGTGCGTATCTGGCAGACAACATCTCCAACCAAACCTCGGTCAACAAAATCGTGGGGACGCTCAACGAATCGGCAGGCGGTAAGACCAACGCATCGACGGTGTCGGCATATATTGACGCTCTGGAAGAGACGTACCTGTTTACCAAAGTAAAAAGGTATGACATCAAGGGACGGGAGCTTCTTAAGACAGGCGGTAAATATTACATAGCTGATACGGGAATTCGCAGCTATCTTGACGGATATAGAGGTAGCGATAGCGGAAGGATGCTCGAGAACGTTATCTACAACCAGCTTGTATTTGAAGGATACGAAGTGTTTTGCGGCCATCTGCGCGCGGGGGAAATCGACTTTGTCGCAATCGGCGAGGGATCGGACCGCAAATATATCCAGGTTACCGAACGGATCGATGCCGAGGCGACGAGAGAACGCGAGCTGCGACCGCTCAAGCTAAGCACGCTAGGAAAAATTCCTGATTCGTATGAGAAGATCCTGATTGTCAGGGATGGCGACCATCCAACGGACATCGATGGCATCAGAATCGTGGGGGCAGTCGACTTCTTGTTGAGAAATAAGATTACCCGCGGCTAAACGCAAGCAGATTCGTTTCGATGCGACAAAGGAGCAGCCCTTTTTCGCATTCCGTGCGAGCCCTCGTGCCGTCTGAGGGTATAAGGCTAGCAAGTGTTTATTTGCGAGGCCTAAGGGGCGCCCCGTATGGATATCGATAACTTTGAATGGTGGTATAGCGAGGGCGAGGCTCCGGACGAGGGGTGGGACGAGCCCGCGTCGCGTGACGTGTCGAGCGACGAGGACGAGACCGGCAACGATGCCGTCGAGACGGATGCCGCTTCCGACTCCGCCGAACCCCTAACCTTTGAACAGGCCTGGGCTCAGGCCGAGGCCGACGAGGCTAAGGCCGATGCCACGGCCACACTCGGTGAGCCGGCCGACATGTCCATCTCGCCGGCCAAGACCCCGCAGCCGCGCCATAACATCGACCCCGGCAGCACGGCATCCTTCAGCATTCTCGACGTGCCCGCGCAAGGCGCCCAGGCGCCTGCGCCCACGCATCGCCCCGACCTGGCTCGCGAGGAAGACGCGGGCCGCCGCTCACCACTCGGTCCCATCCTCATCGCCTTCATGGCCGGCGTCATCGCTTGCTCGGCGATCGGAAATGTCTGGAGCCATGTGGAGCAACAGCGCAAAGATGCCGCCAAGGTCGAGATGTCTGTCGAGCAATCGCTCAGCCGCACGCGTTCGGTGCATGTGTCGGTCGAGGTCAAGGACGGTGCGACATGGGACACCGCCCGCGGCGACAGCCAGATGCTCATCCACATCGTGGGCCGCACGCTCAGGGGGCAGGCGATTGACGAGTATCAATATGTCAACTCCGCTGGTGACGGCATCGAACTTAAGCCCGGCGACTACGAGCTCACCGTCGATGAACCGCCCGTCGCCACCGACGGCACGCGCTTCCGTGCCTCAAAGCGCATGGTCCCCGTGAGCTTTAACTCACAGGCGCCCGACACGGTCGACACCACACCGCAGGGTGGGTTCGACCTTTACGTGGATGCCCAGTAGGCGCTCGCCACTCATTCCGCTATGGCTACTCAATAATCGCCTGCCGTCCCGTCCCGCCGCCAAGAGTGGGACAATAGCCCTCGACACTATTGTTTACTTTTGGAGGAAGTAGCATGTCTACCGTCACTACCATCAAGCGCGGTGGCCTCACCGCGGCCATCGATTCCATGGGCGCCCAGCTCACGAGCCTTGCCCTCAACGGCAACGAGTATCTGTGGCAGGGTAACCCCGCCTTTTGGGGCAAGCATGCGCCCATCCTGTTCCCCATTGTGGGCTCGCTGCGCAACAACACGGCGACGTCTGCGGCCGGCACCTGCGAGATGCCGCGCCACGGACTCGCACGCATCGTCGAGCACAAGCTGGTCGAGGTTTCGGAGGACGGCTCCTCGGTAACGTACGAGATCACCGACACGCCCGAGTCGCTCAAGGCCTTTCCGTTCCACTTTAAGCTCAACATGACCTATACCCTGACCGGCGACGCCACCCTCACGCAGACCTTTGCCGTCACCAACACCGGCGACGTGGACCTGCCGTTCTCGGTGGGCGGCCACCCCGCGTTTAACGTACCGGCTCCCGGTGCCGAGGACGAGGCATTCGAGGATTACGAGCTGGCGTTTACCGAGGCTTGGACTAATGAGGCCCCCATCATCACGCCCGACGGTCTTATGACGTTCGAGGGTAGTTACAAGGCTCCCGATAACTCGGACGTGCTGCCCATCACGCACCGCAGCTTCGATAACGACGCCATCATGTTCACCGATACCCCGGGCTCCACGCTCACACTGCGCGGCCGCAAGTCGGGCCACGGCGTCAAGATCGACTTTGAGGGCTTTAAGTACATCGGCGTGTGGTCTGCCGCCAACGACGCTCCGTTTGTGGCGCTCGAGCCCTGGACCGGTCACACCACCATGGACACCGAGGACGACGTCTTTGAGCACAAGGTCAACACCATCACCTTGGCTCCCGGCGAGACGGATGTTCGCAGCTTTAGCGTTACTCTGCTTTAACAGGCTGCATACCTGGGACTAGTCGTTGGGGACGTTCTTGTTTGACTAGTCGTTTAAGAACGTCTCCAACGACTACCAATCGTTTTCAGTTCGTAAACTTGCATATATGCATTTATATATGCATTTGCTGGAGGTAGCGCTGAGCGGTATCCTGTTAAGTCGTCAGCATACGATTCAAAAGGGAAGGCAGATTATGCATTCTCCCCATCAACGCGACGCGCATCCACAGCCGGTGTGCAGCCGTCGCATCTTTTTGGGTAGCGCTCTCGCTGCGAGCGCTTCTGTCGTCGCCGGCGCACTTGCCGGTTGCCAGCGCCCCTCCACGCTGGAAGTAGTTCAGCCCACGACGGGCGGCGGTCGCGACGACCTGTCCGATTCCGTGATCGGCAAGGACAAGATCCGCATTGGCATGGAGGCGGCCTACGCCCCGTACAACTGGCAGGTCTCCGAAGCCAGCGAGTACACCATCCCCATCGACAACGTGCAGGGCGCCTATGCCGATGGCTACGACGTGCAGATCGCCAAGATCGTCTGCAAGGCCCTCGGTGGCGAGCCCGTTGCCGTCAAGCAGAGCTTCTCGGGTCTTATCGATTCGCTCAACAACGGCCAGATCGACCTCATCATCGCCGGCATGAGCGCCACGCCCGAGCGCGAGGAGTCGGTCGGCTTTTCCGACCCGTACTTCATTGGCTACTTTGGCCTGTTCGTAAAAGAGGGCTCTTCCTACCAAAACGCCACCAAGCTTAGCGACTTTAGCGGTGCCACGGTGCTGGGCCAAAAGGACACCATGCTCGACACCGTCATCGACGAGATCCCGGGCGTTGTGCACAAGAACCCGGTCGATTCGGTTCCCACGGTGTTCTCGAACCTGCTGCAGGGTACCTGTGACGCCGTGACGTACAACACCGAGAACGAGAAGGGCTATATGGCCCAAAATCCGGGCATTGTCCCTATTCATTTTGCCGAGGGCGAGGGCTTTAAGCAGGAGGTCGCGGCAAATGTCGGTTGCCGCAAGGGCTCGGACAAGCTGCTTAAGCTCATCGATAAGACGCTCAAGGGCATTAGCCAAGAGGAGCGCGACCAAATGTGGGACGCGTGCCTCGACCGTCAGCCGGCATAGGGAGGCAGCATGAAAACCATTAATCGCCTGGCCTCCTTTATCAAGGCCGACCACCGTTATGTATACCTGGGCACGAGCGTTATCGCGGCGCTCGGCCTGGCGTTTAGCCAGCGCAACCCCACGCCGCTGAGCTTCTTGGCCCCCACGGGCGTGTTCCAAGATTGCCTTTGGGCGATTCTTTGGGCCTGGCTCGTCGTGTCGGCGGCGGCGCTGGTCACCAAGCTCATGCACTGGAGCGACTATCGCGAGGCGTCGCCGTTTGCTTCCGAGCGCTTCCGTCGCGGCGCGCGCCTGGGCAGCTACGTCGTGGTCGCCATCGCGGCAATCTTTTTCGTGGACCGCTGCGTCATGTCGTTTATCGATCTGGTGCAGGTGAGCATTGTCTCGGATTCCAACCCCAGCGACTTTTTGTCGAGCCTGGTCTACATGACCTACAAGAGCGGAGACTTCTTCATTCGCGGTATCGAGATCACCATCGCGCTTGCCACCTTCGGCACGGTCATCGCATTCTTCCTGGCGCTGCTCTTTGTGTTCCTGCGTATTCAGACGTTCGACCGCGTGGATAACGACCTGGTGCGCTTCTTTAAGAGCATCGGCCGCGGCTTTGCGACCGTCTACTCCACCATCGTGCGCGGCACGCCCATGATGGTCCAGGGTCTGCTCATCTATTACGCGGGCTTCACCGTTTTGCGCGGCATGGGCTTCGAGACCGCCCAGGCCAACCAGATCTGGAGCACCTTTACCGCTGGCCTCGTCACCATCTCGCTCAACTCCACCGCCTACATGATGGAGGTCCTGCGCGGCGGCATCGAGTCCATCGATCCCGGCCAGGCCGAGGCGGCGCGCTCGCTGGGCCTTTCGCAGTGGCAGGCTATGCGCAAGGTCGTGTTCCCCCAGGGCATTAAAAACGCGATTCCGGCGCTCACCAACGAGCTCATCATCAACATCAAGGACTCGTCGGTGCTCTCGGTCATCGGCGTGTTCGACCTCATGTACGCTACTACCACGGTCGCCGGCGTGTACTACCGCCAGATGGAGGTCTACTGCGTGGCGCTCGTGGTCTACCTGATCCTGACGCTCGTGGCGAGCCGCCTGCTCGAGGCCTTTGGCAAAAAGCTCGGTGCCGAGGCTCCTGCCACGCTGCCCAGCTCTAACTAGGCTTAAGACGAGGAGAATCATCATGGCAGATACCGCCATTACCGGCGTTGCGGCCGCCGCACAGATCAATGAGCCGCTCATCCGCGTCGAGGGCCTGCGCAAGAGCTTCGGCTCGCTCGAGGTGCTCAAGGGCATCGACCTGTCCGTTAACCCCGGCGAGGTCGTCACCATTATCGGCGCCTCGGGCTCGGGCAAGTCGACTTTCCTGCGCTGCCTCAACCTGCTCGAGACTCCGGACGCGGGCCATATCTGGTTCCACGGCCAGGACCTCACGGCCGAGCGCTGCAACATCAACAAGCTGCGCGAGGACATCGGCATGGTGTTTCAGGGCTTTAACCTGTTCAACAACATGGACGTGCTCGACAACTGCACGCTCGCGCCCGTCACGCTCAAAAAGATGAGCAAGGCCGAGGCTGAAAAAATTGCGATGGAGCATCTGACGAGCGTGGGGCTCGAAAAGTTCGCGCACGCCGCTGTGGGTCGCCTGTCCGGTGGCCAAAAGCAGCGCGTGGCCATCGCCCGCGCCCTGTGCATGAATCCGCAGATCATGCTGTTCGACGAGCCGACTTCGGCACTCGACCCCGAGATCGTGGGAGAGGTGCTCGAGGTCATGCGCAAGCTCGCCGCCGACGGCATGACCATGGTCGTCGTTACGCACGAGATGGCCTTTGCCCGCACGGTGTCCGACCGTGTGGTCTTTATGGACAAGGGCGTGGTGCTCGAGGATGCCGCGCCGGCCGAGCTCTTTGGCAACCCCAAACACCAGCGCACCCGCGAGTTCCTCTCGCGTTATCTCGAGGACAAATAACCGACCGCAAACGTTTACGTGGCAGGGCCGCTCCGGTGGGGCGGCCCTTGTCGTTACAATCGAAAGGATGTCATGGCCGAGGTTTGGCGTTTCTTTGCGCATGAGGATGATTTTGCCGATATAGACGAGGCTGGTGCGTGCGAGCGCCTGGGCCGTGTGCTGTCGTTTCCGACTATTTCGAGTATGGATGCCGAGGCGGTGGCCTGGCAGCCGTTCGACGACCTGCGCGCGTATATGCAGCAGGCGTATCCGCGCGTGTTCGCGGCGGGCGAGGTCGAGCTTATCGACCATTCGCTATTGGTGACGCTTAGCGGTTCCGACCCTGCCCTCAAACCCGTCATGCTCATGGGCCACATGGACGTGGTTCCCGTGGTACCCGGCACCGAGGCTGACTGGACGCATGCCCCCTTTAGCGGACATGTGGACGACACCTACATTTGGGGTCGCGGCGCCATCGATATGAAAGACCAGGTCGCAGGCATCCTGGAGGCCGTTGAGTATGCGCTGGCGCACGGCTGGCAACACGAACGAACCCTGCTGCTGGCCTTTGGCCAGGACGAGGAGACGACGCAGTACGGCGCAGGCGCCATCGGCCGCGCGCTCGAGGAGCGCGGCATTGAGCTTGAGTACCTGATCGACGAGGGTGACTATCGTATCGTTCCGGCTGCCGAGTACGGCACAGGTGAGGGTTGGCTTATGCATGCCGATCTTGCCGAGAAGGGCTATGCCGATATCGTACTCAAGACGAGAAGCGAAGGCGGGCATTCTTCCAACCCTTACGGTGGCACGTCGCTCGAAGTGCTCAGCCGCGCCATTGCCGCGATCTGCGATATCGAGTGGCCGGCGCGTGTGACCGATTTGCTTGCC
>UROA01000012.1 GCA_900549355.1 uncultured Collinsella sp.
AAGGGCGGCGTCCTGGCTAAAGTGCACGATATAGAGCGGGGCCTCTCCACGGCGCATGGCGAGCTCGACCGTGCCCTCGAGCGAGGTCGTCACGTAGTCGTAGCTCAGCGGCACGGGGCGCGGGGCATCGACGACCAAGTCGCAGGTAGCACCGGTGTGTTCCTCGAGTGAGGCGGCGATGGCAGTGACATCGCCGAGCGTGGCGCTCATGAGCATGAATTGCGTGTGGGGCAGGGTGAGCAGCGGCACCTGCCAGGCCCAACCGCGGTCGGGGTCGGCAAAGTAGTGGAACTCGTCCATGGCCACGCAGCCCACGTCGGCATCTTCGCCCTCGCGCAGTGCGTCGTTGGCAAGGATCTCTGCCGTGCAGCAGATGACGGGTGCCTTGGTGTTGATATGCGTGTCGCCGGTGATCATGCCTACGTTATCGCGGCCGAGCACCTGCACAAGGTCGAAAAACTTCTCGCTGACCAGAGCCTTGATGGGAGCCGTGTAGTAGCAGCGCTTGCCCTGAGCCATGCCCATAAAGAGCATGCCCAGCGCGACAAGCGACTTGCCCGATCCGGTCGGTGTTCCCAAAATGACATGGTCACCGGCGGCTAGATCCATGAGGGCCTCTTCCTGGTGGTCCCACAGCTCAATACCGCGATTGCTCGTCCATTCAAAGAAGCGTTCGAAGGCCCGGTCGGGCGTGAGCCACGGTTCGGGCTCGCTGCCGTCCTCGGGCTCCCACCAGGTGGGGGAGAGCGCACCGAGTGAGCCGAATTCGGCTTCGGTTCCCGTGCCGCCCGAGAACGAGCTGGCGGCGCCGGCGCCGGAAACGGTGCTGGCGGAAGTATCTGTCGTGGTCTGTGCCATGTGGTTGCTTTCTCTCGCGTTTGTCCGCCAACTATTATGGCGTAGCGGCGGCGCGGGGTGCCAGCGCGCGAGAAAATGCAGGAAATGGGCGTTCTGTCCAGCTGTTTGGTGCAGTTGCCAGCTAAGTGAGTAGACTTTTTGCGATATCGCGAGCACATGGCTTTTGTGCAAGGGATCTACCTGCGGTTTTAGTTTTCGTTATTCGGGTTGTGCTTGGCTATTGCAAAAAAGTCTACTCACTTAGGCTTGACGGTCGTTCATTGGCGCCTATTTGCGCTTGTTTGCTGACGCTGCGACCATCAGAGGCCCCTAGGACTCTTGTGGCAGGCGCTTCTTGCCTTTGCGGGCACGGTTTTTAAAGTTCTCGACGGCCTCTTCCATGCCGAGAGGCACGTAGGTGAGTTCATCGAGGTTGTCGGGCAGGTAGCAGGCAAGGCTTTGCTCCTGCGCTCGGCCTGCTGCGAGTTGCTCTTCGGTAGGCTTCTCGCCGGGTGTGGCGCAAATGCCATAGACGGCGGCACCCATCTCGCGCGTGCGGCATTCATATTCGGTCTCGGGGTGCTCGGGATGGTCGCGGCGGACGTCGTCACTAACCCAAAGCGTGTCGTAGCCGGCCGCGGCAAACTGCCCCAGGGCGTAGTCGCGCAATGGCTTGCTATCGGTTCGCAGCGTGACGGTAGCGCCGACTGCAAAGAGCGAGCGGTAGAGCATCAGATGGTCGACATGGACGAGTCGTTTTTTGGCGTATTTGGCCTTGGGCTGCGGCGTGGGAAAGTTGATGGTGATGGCATCGAGCTCGCCTGCGGCAAACAGCTGCGGCAGCGATTTGGCACCTCGGGGCAGGACGAGTGCGTTGGGCAGCTCCTGCTCGCAGATTTTCTGTGCGGCATAGGCGATACAGATGGGCTCCTGGTCCATGCCGATAAAGAGGGTGTCGGGTTCACGGTGAGCTCGCTCAACCAGATAGGTGCCTTTGCCACAGCCCAGATCTAGATGAAGGCGGGTGAAGGACGAGCCACCAACCGGCGCACAGGCCTTGCGCCAATCTCCGGCATAAGCCTCGGGGTTCGTCTCAATCGCATCGGCGTAGCGCTCCAGGCGCTCCTCGAGCACAAAGTTCTTAGGCGTGCGAACGTGGACGGCTCCCATGAGGCTCCTTGGTCATAAGTGTGGAACGCATGGCTGCGCGTTCCGTCAATGGGTTGAAAAAGAGTGGGCATAGTTTGCTCGAAAGATGCGGTGCAGCTCGGCGGCGAGTCGCCGATACCTACAGGCGCTTGAGAATCACATAACGGTTGAGCTCTTCGCTGCGACCGTCGGCATGGAAACGCTCAAGCTCGCGCACGGGGACCTTGCCGCTCTTGTAGAACGTACGGACGCCGCGCACCAGGTCGGTGATCTGCTGATCGTCAAAGTGATGGCAATAGCGGTAAGCGTGGCGGTCGTTTTGCCAGCCAATGAGGTGGTCGCCGGCTTCAAACTGCGCTGAATCGTATCCCTCAAACGGCGGGGTGAGCTCGGCGCGGGCCTCGGCGCGAACAGCCTTGCGCGCCATGCGCTCGTCGTTCATAAACTCCCAAAAGCTGATGGCGATGATGCCGCCCGGGCGCGTCTGGCGCACCAGGGCGTCGAGCACGCGTACACGGTACTCGCATGACGGCACGTGGTGCATAAAGCCAAAGCAGACCGAGATGTCGGCGAGCGGTGCGTCGAAAAGAACATCGGACGTCTCGGCGGGGTTGAGCTTCATGAGGGCATCGAGCACGTCGAGTTCCTGGAAGTGCAGGTTGGGAATGCGCAGGGCGTGGCCACGTGCATCGATAGCCAAATCCTGACACGAGTCGACACCATAGAACTCAAACGGGCAACTGGCATCTGCCGAGGGGTTTGCGCCGTCGACGCCCTTGGCGGCAAGTGCGCCGCCGGCGGCAAAGTTCTCGAATCGCATGTTGCCGCAGGCGAGATCGAAGACGCGGACGGGATGCTCGATTGTGGCGACGTCGAGCTGTTCGAGTGCGATGTCCATGGTGCGCACCCAGCCGGGCCACGGGGCCTGGCGCGTATCGGAAAAGGAGGCGGAGTGCTCGCGATAGAACGTATTGTTGAGCTGGATGAGCGATGAGGCGAAATCGCGGTTCACGGCGCGGAACTCCCTCCGTTGGCGGTGCGGAATTAACAGTACGACCATACTACCGTTAACGCCGCAACGGGGACAACCGAGCCGTGGGTCATTGCTTTGTTTGGACACATTTCCGCAGCTCATATGTGCCCGCAACCGCCGGTTGTCAAAAATCTCACTAGAATAGGTGGCATGCTTTTGGCGGTGGCGGATAGATTTTTAACTGTGCAAGGCGCCTTAAGAACAAAAACGGTCCGGCGGCACGGCTGGCATCACATAGGAGGAACCATGAATGTAGAAACTGCGCAGCGGCTCGCCGACCTTCGTCGCAGCAAGGGTTTTAGCCAAGAAGGGCTGGCACGAAAGCTGGGGCTGTCGCGCCAGGCGGTCAGTAAATGGGAGCGCGCGGAGAGCTCGCCCGATACCGAGAACCTGATCTCGCTCGCCAAACTTTATGGCGTGAGTCTGGACGAGCTGCTCAATCCGAGCGATGAGATTGAGGACGATATCGAGTTTGAGAACGAGGACCGCGCTCGTCAGCGCGAGGCCGAGGCGGCAGAGCGCGCACGCACCCATGAGGCGGCGGCACGAGCTACCGAGGCGGCAACACAGGCGAGTGACGCCGCCGCCAAGGCGGCGCAAGCGGCAAGCTGGAGTGCACAGGCCGCTAATGCCGCTACGGCGCAGGCGACGAGTAGCACCGCGGTTGGCTCGACTCCGGTGAAGGGCCCGTTCCAGTCGTTCCCGTATTGGGCCGTGTGCTGGCTGCTGTTCTTTTTGCTGATGTTCCTGTTTGGTGCCGGACCCTTTGCCGCGCTGATCTTCTTTACGATTCCCATCTATCACTGGGTGGCGCGTGCACTCGATGGTGATTGGGCACGCGGGGAAATTCAGGTTGGTCCGGCGCCGGCGGCGGCTAGGGCTCGGAATGCTTCCGCTTCGGTTGATACTGGCGTAGCTACCGCGGCCACCGCTGAGCCATGTGCCAAAGAGGGTGATGAATGATGAAGCTTTCGCATGAATCCAAGGTACGCTTGGGCGTTGGCATCGGAGCGTTTGTGCTCATCGTTGGGCTTGTTTTTGGCACTTCGCGGCTATTGGCTCATTCCGATATGGTGCGTACGACCGGTATTCTCTCTGGCCATTTGTCTGATTTTGACGATATGTTTGACGATGACGATCTCTTGGACGACGGCAGCTATTCCGCTCGGCCTCAGCAGCTTTCGTGTACGACCTTTGATGCTGATGAGTTTCGCTACCTCGATTTCGATATCGATGCGGCTACGGTGGACGTCAAGGTTGTTGATGGCAACAAGGCTCGCGTTATCGAGCGGGGACGCGTTGCCAATGGTATGGATGCCTCCAAGGCCGCGACGCAGAACATCGCATCCGTCGAGGACTCGACGCTCAAGGTTTCTCAGTTTGGAAGTGATGACGGTAAGGCAATTGACCGCTCGGTTACGGTTGAGCTGCCGCGCCGTGTTGCCGAACATCTGAAGGGAGTCAACGCGCACGTGGGCTCGGGTGATCTGCAGATTGCCGGTGTCACCTGTGATGGTTTCGACCTTTTCCTGGGTGCGGGAGATGTAGAGTTTGCGGGCAGCGTGACTGATGCGCTTAGTGCAGAGGTCGGGTCGGGCGATGTAACGTTCGAGCTCTACCAGGCCCCCGCGAAGTCGATGGACGTGAGTGTGGGCTCGGGCGATGTGGAGATGACGGTTCCGAACTCGACGGGCTTTAAGGCGAGCCTCACCTTGGGCAGCGGCGACTTCGAGAGCGATTTCCTTCCGCTTGGCTACGACGGCGAGACCATTTTGAATCTTGAATTCGATAATGGCGATAAGTCCGCCACGTATCGTTTTGAGGTTGGTTCGGGTGACATGTCATTTGATTCAGAGTGACGGGCGGTTATCGAAGACTTATAAACCATAGCTGCGCTCTTTGATGAAGGCGCCGAAGCCGAGATCGGCTCCGGCGCCTTTGCCTTTACAATGGGGGCATGGAACAGATTATCTTGAACATACTCGATGCTCTGCGTCGCGGCGAGACCGTGGACGACAAGGCGCTCGTCAAACTGATACATGCCGAGGCGCGCCGTGAGGGTGCCGACAAACGTGACCTGGCCAAGCGCCGCCTGCTGCCATTCTACCAGCGGGTTAAACGCGAGGAGCCGGCTCGGTGGGCTGCGTGGAATGTTGATGCCGATCTGGAACGCCAGCTGCTGCGGGTGCTGAGGATGAAGCCTCGTCGCACGGCTTCGGGCGTGGCGACCATTACCGTCATCACCAAGCCCTGGCCGTGCTCGGGCGATTGCCTGTTTTGCCCCAACGATCTGCGCATGCCCAAAAGCTATCTGCACGCCGAGCCGGCGTGCGCCCGTGCAGAGCAAAATTGCTTTGACCCGTATCTGCAGGTGAGCGCTCGTCTGACCGCGCTTTCGCAGATGGGGCATGCGACCGACAAGATAGAGCTCATCGTGCTCGGTGGCACCTGGAGCGACTATCCGCAAGGGTATCAGACGTGGTTTATGTCGGGGCTCTTCCGTGCGCTCAATGACGATGCCGTCGCCGGCGTGGCGGCAAACCCCATGTTGGCGCGTCCGGGCATCAGCCGTGCCGAGGCGGGGCGCCTGCTCGATGACGCTCCCGCCGATGCCCTGCCGCCGGTGGTAACAGAGCGCCGCGAGCGCTATCGGGCCGCCGGCATTGCGACAGACGAGGTCGAGCTTGCTGCCGGCGTTGCCGACGAGCAGGGGCGTGTGAATGCTGCCGTGGGCGGCTACAACCGCGCAGTGCGTCGCCTGTACGGCCCTGGTACGCCGTGGGGCGAGGTCGCCGAGTGGCAGATGGCAACGATGGAGGAGCTTGAGCACCAGCAGCGCACCAACGAGACGGCGAAGCATCGCGTGGTGGGGCTTGTTATCGAGACGCGCCCCGATGCAGTAACGCCGCAGGCCCTCACGCTTATCCGCCGCCTGGGCTGCACCAAGATTCAGATGGGTATTCAGAGCCTTGACCAGCACCTGCTCGATATCAACGAGCGTCGCATTTCGGTGGCGCAGATCGAGCGGGCGTTTTCGCTTGCGCGCCTGTTTGGCTTTAAGATCCACGCGCATTTTATGCTCAACTTGCTGGGCGCCACGCCCGAGGGGGACAAGCGCGACTACGAACGCTTTATGACCGAAGGGGCCTTTATGCCCGACGAGGTCAAGGTCTACCCGTGTGCGCTCATCGAGGGCTCGCGTCTGGTGGGCTGCTACGAGCGCGGCGAGTGGCGCCCCTATACCGAGGAAGAACTGCTCGATGTGTTGGCCGACGACATCGTGGTGACGCCGGCGTTCTGCCGCATCAGTCGCATGATCCGTGACTTTAGCTCCGACGACATTATGGTGGGCAACAAGAAACCCAACCTGCGTCAGCTCGTCGAAAACCGCTTGGCCGCTCGGGGTGACGGTGCGACGGTGCGCGAGATTCGCTATCGCGAGATCAGCACGGCGGGTGCCGACTTGGATGAGCTATCTCTTGATGAGGTCGCTTACGAGACGCCGGTGACGCGTGAACGCTTTTTGCAGTGGGTGACGCCCGAAGGCAAGATCGCCGGCTTTTTGCGCCTGTCGCTGCCCGTTCGCGCTTTTGTTGCCGCACATGCGGACGAGTTGCCGACGATGCCGGACGAGGCGATGATTCGCGAGGTGCACGTGTATGGCATGGCGGCACGCGTGGGCGACCAGGGCCAGGCGGCGCAGCATCACGGGTTGGGGCGTTTGCTCGTAGAGCGTGCGTGCGAGATTGCCCGGGATGCCGGCTATGCGCGCGTCAACGTGATCAGCGCGATTGGTACGCGCGAGTACTATCGCCATTTGGGTTTTTACGATCATGGACTCTATCTGCAAAAGGAGCTCTAGATGAACAAACCGAGTGTTTCTGCCGGCGTCGTTGCCGGCGTTGCCCTGGGAGCCGCGGCGCTTGGTGCGGCCGCCGTCGCTGTCCGCGCTGCCTGTCTGCAGGTTGCGCGTACCCGCAACGGCCTAGCGCGTGTGAAGCGTGTGCACGACGAGAGCGGTGACGAGGTCCGCGTGCTCGTGCAGGGCGGCGTCTACCAAAGCGCGAGCTATGTCGGTGAGCGTTGGGCCGAGCCCGTCTTTGCGTACTATCGTGCGTTTGACGATGTGTTTGAGGCCGAGGACGCAATGCATGACGCTTATGGTCACGGTATCGACCGCATGCTTATGCTGGGCGGCGGCGGGTTTGCCTATCCTAAGTTCGCTCTGATGTCGCACGAGGGTTTGCGCATGGACGTCATCGAGTATGACGGAGAGATTACGCGCCTGGCGCGCCGCTGGTTCTACCTAGACGAGCTGGAGCGCGCGGCGGGCGATCGTCTGCGGGTGATAACCGCCGAGGCTCGTTCATATTTGGGCATTACGAGCGTGGGCCATCGTCGCTACGACGTGGTCGTGAGCGATTGCTTTGGCGGTGCCGAGCCCGTATGCGAGCTGGCGACGGTTGAGGCATTGCGTTTGGTGCGGGGCAGCCTAAATGTCGGTGGCGTCTACGTTGCCAATATCGTGAGTGCAAACGAGGGGAGCGATGTGACGTTCCTGCGCGACTGTGCCGCCACGGCGCTTGAGGTGTTCGACCATGCTTGGGTGGTCCCATGTGGCGATGCAGAGTTCGGCGGCGAGGAGAATTATCTGCTCATCGCCAGCGACGGCGACTACGCCTTTGCCGAAGCTGTGCCCTTCGACACCGACTTCCTCGGTACCGTCCTTCACGACAAGTAAGTCTCCCCGTCCCAAAAAAGACTGGTCTTAGGCGTGGTCGCGCCAGCTGAGGACGCGCTGCTTCATACCCTCGATGTCGAGCACGCCTTCGGCAAAGCCCTTGCGCACGAGCTCCTCGGGAACGTACTCGTCGTAGCGATCAAAATAAGGCACCTCGCCGGGATAGACGAGCTCGATGGGATCGAAGTCCTTTTCGGCCTCGGCGGCGAGCACCTCAAAGAACGTCTCCTCGTCGGCCTTCATCTTAAACTGCATAAAGTACGGGCGTGATGGGTCGAGTCCGCGAAGGCCCAACTCAGCGGCACATTTAATCTTGAGCATGCGCTCGAGCGCCAAAAAGGCGTAGCTGCCCAGCCAGGGGAAGAGCACCCAGGTATCGCCGCCCAGGTTGATGAGCGGCTTAGTTCCCGCGCCCGAAAGCTTGGCCGTATGACGAGCCTGCGCTAAGCGGGCCCGTGCGTTACCCATGAGGTACGGATATGTCGCGTGCTCGTTGAGCGCCTTGCGCATGCGCTCGAGTACGTGTGTATTGATGTCGCCGGGGCAGTCGCCAAAGTAGGCCGGCACCCGGCCCTTGACCTGCGTGGCAAAGACAGTGTGGCGCTTCCAGTCCACTTCCTCGACAATCCAGCAGTGTCCGGCGATGGCGATGCGCTCACCGGGCGGGGGCGGATTAACAATCGTGCCCAGCTCGGCCGATTCGCTCCGGACGGTAAACTCCTCGTTTTCCTGGAACACGGCGTAGAACTTAAAGTTGTTAATGATGCGCTCGCCCGCGAGACCCACGATGAGCCCGCCACCTTCGGTGACCTGGATATGGTCGATCTTAATGAGGTGACGTAGCAGCACACGGTAATCGTCTGCCGAGATACGGTGGAAATAGCTCAGCGTGAGCACGCGCTGGGCAAGTTCGGCAGGCGTGAGTTCGCCGGTGCTGGCGAGCGTCGACATGGTCTGGTGATAGAGCAAACTGTAGGGGAGTCGATCGAGCTCGGGCGGCTCGACCCACTTTTCCTCGCGATAGAGTTGTACGAGCGCGATACCCTGCAGGAGCTTCCACGGAATGGTCTCGGGCATCATCGTGCGCGGCTCGGGTTCTTCCTCGCGCATGACAAACCACATCTCGGGCGGAAGGTCGCGGCGTCCCGTGCGCCCCATGCGCTGCAAAAAGGAACTGACGGTAAACGGCGCGTCAATCTGGAAGGCGCGCTCCAGGCGGCCGATATCGATACCGAGCTCCAGCGTAGAGGTGGTGACGGTTGTCTGCGCCTGCTCCTCGTCGCGCATGAGCTCCTCGGCCGTCTCGCGCAGCGATGCCGAAAGATTGCCGTGATGGATTAGAAAGCGGTCGGGCTCGTGTCGTCTTTCGCAGTAGCTGCGCAGCATGGAGCACACGGCCTCTGCCTCCTCGCGCGAGTTGGCAAAGACTAGGCACTTGCGGCCGCGCGTATGCTCAAAGATATAGGCCATACCGGGATCGGCGTTGTCGGGTGCCGTGTCGGTGGGGTTGAGAAGCGCCTGCTCGGTCGCTCGTGGGATGTCGACTTCGCCCTCGGGGGCCGAGGAAGTGCGACGGTCTTTGGGAGCGGCCTTGCCCCGTGCCCGCTCACGACGTTGACGGCGCTCCTCTTGTGTGAGCTGTCCGCTGTGACGCATGTCTTGGGCGCCGGCGGGCAGTGCCGCGGGTGCCGCTGCCTCAATGCGCTCGCATGCGAGCACCTCAGCTTCCTGCGGACCTGTGCTCGTGAATCCTCGCTGCTGCGCCTGGGGACCCGAGTTGTAGAAGTGCTCCATGGAGATACGCCACACGCGGCGCGGCTCCTCAAAGCGGGGGATGACGCAGTCGCGTCCCGTCCCCTGCGACAGGAAGGCACCCGTGCGTTCCGGGTCCCCGATGGTGGCCGAAAGGCCAATGCGCCGGGGCCGCACGCCCGCCATGCGCGAAAGACGCTCGATAAGGCAGAGCGTCTGCCCGCCACGGTCGCCGCGCATGAGCGAATGGACCTCGTCGATAACCACATAGCGCAGGTCGCAAAACATACGTGGGATTGCCATGTGCTTATGGATTAGGAGCGCCTCGAGCGACTCGGGTGTAATCTGCAAGATGCCGCTCGGTTTTTTGATGAGCTTGGCTTTGTGTGATTGCGAGACATCGCCATGCCAGTGCCAGACGGGGATGTCGGCTTCTTCGCACAGGTCGTTGAGGCGGACGAATTGGTCGTTGATGAGCGCCTTGAGGGGACCAATGTAGAGGGCGCCAACGCTTGCGGGCGGGTTCTCCCAAAACTCGGTCAGGATGGGAAAGAAGGCTGCCTCGGTTTTGCCGGAAGCCGTGGATGCCGTCAGGAGCACATTGTCCTGCGTGTTAAAGATGGCATCTGCTGCCGCAACCTGGATAGAGCGCAAGCTCTCCCAATCGTGGGAGTAGATGAAGTCTTGGATAAATGGGGCATAGCGGTCAAAGGCGTTCACGGGGCCTCCTTTCAAAAGCGAATCTCTCAACGCGGTGGGTAGTGGCTTGCTGCATTACTGCTTCAACGTTTGCCCAGATAAAACCTGCCAAAATAAACCTGTCCCTTTTTGGCAGGTTAGATGGTGAACTCGGCGAAGTTGCGGTCTTCGCTTGCGGTGCCGGTGTCGCCTGTTGCGGCTGCCGGCGCCAGCGCGTCGCCACCGACGCTTTGCAGCAGCTCGGCCACGTTGGCGTCGGGGTTTTGGCATAGGATGTCGAGCAGCTCGATAAAGTCGCGAATGACTTCACGCGGTGTCAGATGCGTGTCGGCCCCCACGCGGCCAAACTCAATCTTGAGGAAGTCTACCAAGTCGCTCTCGGTAAGCGTGGGCGTCCAGCCAAAGTAGCCGGCATGGATCTGCATGAGCTTTTCGATGAGCACCAGCAGCTCCTCGTAGGTGAGCGGCTGCAGGCGGGTGATGGGCGCGAGCATGTCCTTAAGGTCCTCGCGCGCAAAGCGACCCTGAGCGAGTCGGCTGCGCAGAGCCTCGTAGGAGAACACGCCGCGGCGGCGGTCTTCGATGGAGGTTGGCGTGCCGCCCATAATCATGCCCAGATACTGCGCCTTGCCCTGGAGTGTGTCGTTGTACATGGTCAGGATTTTCTCGTAGTTGTACTGGCGCGTGATGGCGTTGGGAATCTTATACAGATTCACGAGCTCGTCGATGAGCACCAACATACCCTTGTAGCCGCTGCAGACCAAAAAACGCGCGATGAGCTTAACGTAGTCGTACCAGTCGTCGTCGCTGATGATGGTCGAGGAGCCCAGCTCGGCGCGAGCCTCGCTCTTGGTACGGTATTCGCCGCGGATCCATTTGGTCACGCGGCTCATGGCTTCTTCGTCGCCCTCGGATACGGCCGTGCGATAGCGGCGGAGCATGCGGGTGAAGTCGAAGCCGTGGACCATTTCCTCGAGCGGGGCCAGTTGGGCATTGACGACCGACTCGTCGACGTCGGCGCACGAGGCGACCCAGCGATCAAGAATAAGGTTGAGCGCACCGCCCTCGGGGCGCGTCTTGGTCGATATATTGCGTATGAGCTCGCGGTAGGTGGCAAGGCCCTGCCCCTGCCCGCCCTGCAGACGGCGCTCGGGGGACAAGTCTGCATCGGCGACGACGAATCCCTCGCCCATGGCATGCGTTCGGATGGTTTGGAGCAAAAAGCTCTTGCCGGCGCCGTAGCGACCGACCAGGAAGCGGAAGCTCGCCCCACCGTCGGCGATGAGACTCAGATCGGTGAGCAGGGCGCGGATCTCGACCTCGCGCCCTACGGTAATGTAGGGAAGGCCGATGCGCGGGACCACGCCGCCCTTGAGCGAGTTGAGAATGACGGCAGCGACGCGCTTGGGCACGCGGGGTGCTGCGGATGCGGTATCACTCATGGTCTAGGTATCCTCTCACGTCTGCTTCGTAGTCCTCAATAATCTGCGGCCCTGCCGCGCTAAATTCAATTACGGTGTCGCCCACCAGGTCAAAGAGCGCCTCGTTGATGGTATCGACGAGCATGTCCTCGCTCTGCCCCGATTGCGCTACCGCCGATTCCGCCTGTACTGCGTTTTGCTCGAGCAGTGCGCGAAGGAAGGTATCTGCGGCGGGCGCGAGTTCGTTTGTGGCGTCAGCGGGCACAGCAGCTGCGAACGCGGGCGTCGGCGCGAGAAGCGGTGCCACGACACCAAACTGTTCGGTGGATATGGTCGACTCGTCGGCCTCGTCCTGCCGAATGGGTGCCGCGACCGCCTCGACAATCGCGTCGGCTACGGGCTCGGCTTCCGGTTGCCCTGAGTCCGCTGCCTCGACTTCCACAGGCGCGCTGTCCTCGCGCTCTTCGTCGATCAAAAGCGCTTCGCGCGTTTGCGCAGCGGCGCTCCGAATGTGCCCCAGCTGACTCAGATCGATATCGATCTTGACGGGCTGGTGTGCGGCGTCCCACGAAAGCCATGCCACAATCTCGTCATCGATAATCTTGGCCAGATATTTGGGGACCTTTTCTTCTTTAAGGGGATGGGCGGGGTCCAGCGCCAGGCGCAGGCGTTGGTCGCAGGCGCGCATCATTTCACCGAGCTTGCTGCTCTTTTGCCTACTACCGTGGATACGCATGCATTCCCAAAAGCCGTTTTGGCAACGGTAGATATGGATAGGATCCAGGCGGTATTCGCAGTCCTCGTGGCGTTCGGGCGCAAAGAATACGGCCGAGGCAAACATGGTGTAGGGCATGGCCGTCTCCTCCCCAAATAAACTCGCCACGATGCCGGTCTTTCGGTGCGTGTCATAGTAGCGCGCCATGCGGACATACACGGCGCATGCCACGTGGCGCAGATCGCGGTGGTGGCTGCGGTCGAGCCGCGAGTTACTTAGGTTGTGCGTGGAGAGGGCGTTGATAGCGGCCATGAGTCGCTCCTCGCGCACCTCATCGGGCGGAAGGGGGAGCGTGGGCTCGGAGGTTTTGCGACGCTTGGGGGTCTGGCCGGACGGTGCCGGTGCTGGTACAAGGTCTCGTGCCGCGCGTCGCAGCTCGATAAGGGCGTTATCGAACATGACGGTTTTAGAGTCGCGAAGCAGCTTGGGGTCGAGCCCATGGAATACGGCGTAATCCTGCAACCACACGCGTGCAAACCGATCGATGCCGGGCTCGAAGGCGCGATAGGCATCCCAAAAAGCCTTGATCTTGTTAAAACCATCGAGCGGATTATCTACGCCAATGCCGCAAATCAGCTCATAGAGATACAGAAAGGCAAAGGACGTAGACGTTTCCTCGACAGTTCCGCGGCGCACTTGGGCGCGCCAGGTAAAATAGCCGCGCAGCTGCCGATCGCTCATGGCGTTGTAGGTGGGAAAGTACGACTTAAAGGTGCCGTTGTAGGGGCAGTCGTCTTCAAAGTCGGCCATCAGCAGGCCCTGTCGGTAGAAAAGCTCGGCTTCCGAAAGCCAGCGGCCCGCACCGCCCTTGGGGTCATCCTGCCAGCGCGATATCTCGCGCATCTTGCGGTACTGGTCGGGGAGGAAATTCTGCATCTGTCGGCCGGTTTTGAGAATCGGCTCGTCTGCGTAGATTTCGTTTGAGAAGCGGGCGGACTGATGGGTTCGGGCCTCGGCCATAATGCGCTCGATGAGCATCTTGATGTCCTGGTCGGCCACCGCTCCTCCTCTCGAACGCAGCTACGGTGACCTCATATCATAGCACAGCATCAAACAGATGTTCGAGATATCGCTGCGTAGATAGATTTAGAACAGGAGGGCGTAGATGACGGCTATGACAACGGAGGGGAGCATATTGGCCGTGCGGAAGGTCTGAGGACGGATGAGGTTGACGCCGACGCAGAAGATGAGCATGGAGCCTACGAGCGAAAGGCTGTCGAGGACTGCCGTGGTCATGATGGGGGAGAGTGCGCCGGCAAACAGCGTGATCGTCCCCTGGAACACGGCGACGGGCAGGGCGGAGAAAATGCAGCCGCGGCCGAGCGACGCCGTCATGGTGCAGACGATGATGCAGTCCAGTGCGCCCTTGAGGGCAAGCGTTGACCAGTCGCCGAGCAGGCCGTCCTGGATCGATCCCACAATGGCCATGGCGCCGATGCACACGGTGAGTGAAGTCGAGACAAAAGCGTTGGTGAACCCGTTATCGCCCTCACTGCCAGTCTTGCGCTTGAGCCATTCGCCAAGGTTCTCGATGGCGGCTTCCAAGTTGACGGCCTCGCCGATGAGCGAGCCGAGGGCGAACGAGACGATGAGCATGGTGGTACCGGTGGTCGCCAGCGCCTCTCCATCGATGATGAGCATCTTTTGCATGGTGCCGCCCAGGCCGATAAACAGGACGCACAGCCCCGATGCTTTCATGAGCGTGTCTTGGATGCGCGGTGTAATGAAGCGACCGCCCGCTAATCCCAAAAGACCGCCCGCAATCAAAAGCACAACGTTGATGATTGTTCCCAAGCCCGGCATGAGCCCTCCCGTATTGATGCCAACGTGGCAATCGTAGCAGAGTGGAATGCGAGGTACATCGCGACTCATCTAATACGTTATATAAGTGGCATTAGCAACGGCGCGCAGCATTTAAGCCTCAGGTGGTTGTCGGGACATAGGGATAGTATTCAAAGCGCAGTGTCATAAGCCGCTGTGGGGATTCAATAGCCGCGGCGATGATATTGGCATCGCGGGCACGATCAAACCCTTCGAGTTCGATCTGATACGAGACGTCTTGCATAATGTCCAGACGTCGCCAGGCTAGGAGTGTGTCACCATCGAATTCTAAGGTCTTGCCTCCGTCTGGAGCAACGGCGTATAGACGCAGCTTGGCGGTGGTTGCGGGGTCGACAACCGTGACCTTTTTAATTTCGTTTCGAGTATTCTTGGCGCCCAACAAGGTGAGCAGTGTTGGGGCCACGACCTCGCCCGATGGCAAAAAGACGACTTCGATGGATTCAGGAAATGCGATGATGGCTGACTTGCGGACGGGCTGATTGGCGGCGGCAACTTCGATGTTCGCAGCGTCGATGACCTCTGTGTGGTCGAGCGCGGCAAGCACGCAGCAGTTACCTTCATCGATCTCTTGAGGATCAGCAAGCCCCAGGCTGTCCGCGAGCTCGGGATCGTTTAGATCGGCAGCGGGCTCATTCGGTGCTTCGAAAGAAGCTGGGACGCTGTTTGTCGGCGACGGCGTGTCGCCCGCACCTGCTTCTTTATCCGCGCTCTCTTCTTGTATGGTTGCGTTGATGGGTTCGTCGTTTGAGGGGAGCGTCTTGGCGTCAAGCGCGGAGGGGAGAATTCCGATGGCTCCGGATCCGTTCCACTCCATTTCGAGAAGCGCCGGGTCGGCAAGAATGCGTTGCCTGCTTTGCGCGTGGGCATCGATTTCAATAGGGCCTGCCTCTATCCCTCGTGTAAGACTGAGTGATCCGGCTGGCTTCTCGAAATGAGCGTCTGTGTCTTTGGCGCTGACGGCGTAGAACAGCAGGGACGCTTCTCCCGCCGCGATGGCATCGGTGCCGGCTTTGGTCAGCCGCAACGATGCCGTGAATGAGAGGGTGGGCTGCGTGTCGTCTGCATTCGCGGCGGCGCAGCCCAGACATATACCGCCTCCTTTC
The DNA here is from genome assembly GCA_900549355.1 of uncultured Collinsella sp. Classification (GTDB taxonomy): domain Bacteria; phylum Actinomycetota; class Coriobacteriia; order Coriobacteriales; family Coriobacteriaceae; genus Collinsella. The sequence goes on from UROA01000012.1 coordinate 15,353, forward strand.
TCGAAAAACGTACCGTCGAAGGCGACCTTCGCTCCGTTCGCCGAGTCATCGATCGAAGCGATGTCGATGCGCAGCTCTAAATTGCATGGATCGCCATCTGCATCGAGCACAACCGAGCGCCACGTGCAGACGGCGCACCCCGCCTGGGAGCCGTTTGCCTTGTTCGAACGATTGATATCCACGACTATCGAGCCGTCCGTATTACGACGAAGGCATCCCGAGGTCGAGATTGCGGCCTGTGCGATCGAAAAACGCTTGCACGCAATGGCGCTCGACGGATTTGGTGCGGAACTTAGGGCTGCTGGTAAGGAGTCTGCCATGACGGGAGTCGCCCAAGCGGCGACAGGCGTTCCGGTTGCGAGCGCGCCGCAGAGTGCGACGACGGGCAAAAGGTTCTTCGATGCCATGGGGTCTCCTTAGCTAATTTAGTGCGGCCTGTCCGTGTTTTGTTTCTGGCTGCGTTTGATGTGCAGACCGAGGCCGGCGGTTCCCGCGCCTGCTGCTGTGGCGCCTGCTGCCAAGAGCCATCGTCTGTCGCCTGTCTGCGCCAACGGTTCCTCGCGGTCGCCGCGGTCGAGCTCCGAGAGGTCGACCGTCACTTGCGTGGCGGCCTGCGCCTTTTCTTGCTGAGCAAAGGCCATGGCTGGCCCAAACGCTAGGATGCTGACGGCGGCGGCCAGGGCGACGGCCTTATGCCGTATGCGCACCGGGCTCGACCGTCCAGGTGATCGTTGCAACCTGATCGCCTTCGCCGGTTACGCGGAAGACGTCGCGCGTGACGCGGGCGACGTTTCCGCTTGTCTTGAGCTTAATTTTGTCCGTGCCGCCGGTAATGCCCTGGTAGCCCATGTCGAAGGCTGCGTTCTTGGAAAGATCGAGGCCCGTCTCCTGCATTGCGGCGCTGGCGTTCTGGAGTGCGCCGTCGGGGCCGACCTTAAAGTCGATGGAGTTCTGTGCGGTCCGGCCTTGGCGTCGGCAGCAATGGTCCAGGTGTTCATGGCGTCGATCTTCATGTTGGTGACATGGATGCCGTAGGCCGAATGATTGTCGATGGTGGTCGCGTCTTCTGAGGGGCCCTGAAGCGTGCCGTCGGCCTTGGCGACGAAGGGAATAACCGTCGGAACTTTGAACTCAACGTTGTCGATCTCGGTCCTGACCATTACTTTCGTGGTTCCAACGCGCCCGGCTGCCATAGCTGGCGTCGGGGCGGCGCCCATTGCGAGCGCGAGCGCGAGCCCTGCGCCCACGACGAGCGCTCTGGCTCCGTTCATGTTCCTGGTGATGTCCATGGTCGTTCCTTTCTATTCGCCGCGGGCCGTCCCCGCGATGATTGGACGAATGCTGGTGAATTGCGTGCGGTGTCGCGTCGGCCGGAAGGCTAGTTCTCGGCTTGCTCAACCTGCACCTTGACACGTGTCGGATTGCCGTGGCTGTCGAGGGTCTTTGTATCGAGTGCCTGGATCTCGATGTACGCCTCGCCTTCTTTGATGTCGCCGGCGGGGCACGTCTCGATTGTCTTGCCGGTCTCGACCACACCGGATTCGTACATGGTCTCGTCGTTTTGGATGACGCGGAATCGCTGGGGAAATTTATTGTCTTGGACGTTTTGCACGTTGACGCGCAGCTTGCCGTCCTCCTGCAACTGAGCGACCGGCGCGACCGAAATCGTCATCATGTTGTCGCGGACGATGGCGTCGAGCTCATCTTGGATTTCCTGGCGCGTTTTGCCCTCGGCCGTCGTAACCGAAGCGCCCGCCTCGGGTACGGGCTGCGACTGCCAAGCGTATAGTCCTACGGCGACAAGGGCGCAGACGATGGCCATGCAGGCAACGATGAGCTTCTTGCGATGCCCCAGGTCTGCAAAGTGGGGTGGTTTCTTCACGCTCATGCGGCATCCTTGGCGGTATAGACACGCGCAAAGGTGGACGGATCCGCTCCAAAGAGCATGTGAAGCATCAGGCGGCGCGAGTAGACGAGCTCTTCGAAGTCGGGAGGGAGCTCGATGTCGTGGATATGCGCGATGTGGTAGGCGAGCGCCGAGAACGACTCGGGGTCGCAGATCACATCGGTGGTAACGTGGTAGACCGCCGTATCGGGGAATGCCTCTTCGTCGAAAGGCAGGAGATGGGGATCGTCGTCGACTTCGATGGCGATGCCGTACTGGGGCCAGTAATATGCCATGGGAACCTCCCTGCTTCTGGGCCAAAACTTCTATCGGTTTTGGCTGTCGACGCCGACCGTATCAGCCGCTACTTGACCAATTTCTGACCAAATGCTTGACGGATTGGCGTCTTCGCAGATAAAAGGCGGCAAAAAATACTTCAACTTTTTTCGAGCGACAATCGAGCGATCGGCGACGGCAGGGAGATATGTGTCAAAAGCATCGTCTGTCGAGGAAAACCAGCCGCTCACCGAATTACACGAACGTAAAAAACGCCAATTATGGAGACGGTCTCGAACACGTCGACGAAACGATGCGGTAACATCTCCCTGCAAACACTGTAGTTAGCTAAAGGGGGAGTTCGCGTGTCTGCAACCATTAAACCCTTCACCGACGAGTTCGAAGAGTATGGTCGCGATGAGTCTCGCACATCGGGCGAGGCCTCGAGCATCTCGTTTCCGACAACGGAAAACGAGGTCCGTGCCATTTTGGAAAAGCTCCATGCCGAGCGTGTCCCGGTAACGGTTCAGGGCGCCCGAACCGGCCTTGCCGCCGGTGCCGTGCCCCACGGCGGGCATATCCTCAATACTTCCCGTATGAATCGCTACTTGGGCCTTCGCCGCGATGAACAAGGCCAATTTTTGCTGCGCGTGGAGCCGGGCGTTGTGCTCTCGGAGCTGCGCAAGCAGCTGAGCAAGAAAGTGCTGCCGACCGCTGGTTGGGACCAGGCATCGCTCGAGGCCTACGAGGAGTTCCAAGAGGCCCCCGAGCAGTTTTTTCCCACCGATCCCACCGAGGCATCTGCCTGTCTGGGCGGCGTGGCGGCATGTAACGCCTCCGGTGCCCGCAGCTACGCCTACGGCCCCATGCGCCCACATATCACGGGACTCCACGTCGCGCTGGCTGATGGCGATTTGCTTGAGCTTCAGCGCGGCGAGGCTTTTGCCCAGGGCCGCCACCTGTCGCTTGTGACGGCAGCGGGCCGTGCTCTCGAGCTCGACCTTCCCGACTACACCATGCCCAAGACCAAAAATGCTTCGGGCTATTTCGTTGCTGACGATATGGATGCCATCGACCTGTTTATCGGTGCGTGTGGCACAATCGGCGTCATCACTGAGCTCGAGATTGCCCTGCAGGCGGCGCCTGCGGTCGTTTGGGGCGTGAGCTGTTTCTTTGACAGCGAAGACAAGGCCGTGTCCTTCACCGATTCTGTGCGTCCCGTCCTGTCCCACGCGGCTGCCATCGAATATTTCGATGCGGGCGCCCTGGATATCCTGCGTCGTCAGCGTGAGCAGTCGACCGCGTTCGCCTCGCTGCCGCCGCTCGACAAAGAGGTCAAGGTCTGTGTCTACGTGGAGCTCGACTGCGACGACGAAGTTCAGGCGACTGAGGAGCTGTATCACTTGGGGTGGGTACTGGAGCTTGCGGGCGGCAGTGACGATGCGACATGGGTCGCGCGCACCGAGGTCGATCGCGAGTGTCAGCGATTCTTCCGCCATGCGGTCCCCGAGAGTGTCAACATGTTCATCGACGAGCGTCGCCGCACCGACCCCACCATTACCAAGCTGGGGTCGGACATGTCGGTGCCCAACGCGCGCCTGGCCGATGTCGTGGCCCTCTATCGCCGTACGCTGGCCGAAAGCGGGCTTGAGTCTGCCGCCTGGGGACATATCGGCAACAACCATCTGCATGTGAACATTCTGCCGCGCGATGCACAGGATTATCGCCGCGGCGGAGAACTCTTTGCCCAGTGGGCTTCCGAGGTCACGGCCATGGGCGGTGCCGTTTCTGCCGAGCACGGCGTCGGCAAGATCAAGGCGGGCTTCTTGGAGACGATGTACGGTCACGAGGCCATGGTCGAGTCGGCGCGGCTCAAGCTCCAGCTCGATCCTGCCGGGCAGCTGGGTCGCGGTAACCTGTTTTCGGAGAAGCTCTTGGATGAGCTCGTCCAGAAAGGGGGCGCGTGAAGATGAGCGATTTCCATATGGTGGTGTGCGTCAAGGCCGTGCCGGGCAGCACCGAGGTCAAGATGGACCCCAAGACCAATACCATCGTTCGCGATGGCAAGCAGGCGGTCATTAATCCCTTTGACGCGAGTGCTTTGGAATGCGCGCTGGCGCTGAAGGACGACTTTATCGGCTTTGGCATGGATGTGCGCGTGACGGTGGTGTCGATGGGCATCCCCGCGACCGAGTCACTGCTGCGCGACTGTATCGCCCGCGGTGCCGACGACGCGCTGCTGCTGACCGACCGAGCCTTTGCGGGCGCCGATACCCTAGCCACCACCTATGCCCTCAAATGCGGCATCGAGGCGCTCGGCGAGGACTTCGACCTGCTCATCTGCGGCAAGATGGCGGTGGATGGCGATACGGCCCAGATTGGTCCCGAGCTTGCCGGTGCCTTTGATATTCCCTGCGTGACCGACGTGAGCTGCGTGCAGAGCGCGGGCTTTACGACCTGTGGCTCGCTGGCGCTCGTTCACGGATGCGATGCCGGCGAGGAGACGGTCTATCTGGAGATGCCGTGCGCGATGACGACTACCAAGGAGATTGGCCAGTTGCGTATGCCGAGTATTGCCGGTATTCGCGCGGCAGAGGAGGCGGACGTGCGCGTGGTCAGTGCCGCCGACGTGAACGCCGATCCCTCGCGTTGTGGCCTTGCCGGATCACCGACGCAGGTCGTGCGCTCGTTTGTGCCCGACCGTGATCAAACGTGCGAGGCCGTTGAGGGAACGGCGCCCGAGCAGGCGGCAAAGCTTGCCAAGATTATCGAGGGGATGGCATAGATGAGCGGACTGATTATCGATAGCGAAGCCTGTATCGGCTGCGGTCGCTGCGTTCGCGCCTGTGCCTCGGGCGGCATCGTAGTGGAAGGCGAGCGGCCCAACCGTTGCGCCCGCGTAACCGACGGCTGCATCCTATGCGGCGGATGTGTCGACGCCTGCCCCGTCAACGCTATCTCGATCGAGCGTGACGAGGCCGCTGGTGCGGTGGACCTTGATGCATATCGAGACATTTGGGTCTTCGTGCAGACTGACGAGCACGACGCCGTGGCTCCCGTGGCCTACGAGCTCATGGGCAAGGGGCGCGAGCTTGCCGATGCTCGCGGCTGCCGTCTGGTGGCACTGGTCGGCATGAGCCCCGAGGGCTCGCTCGGGGACCTGGAACATCTGGTTTGCGCGGGCGCCGACGAAGTCCTGGCCTGTCGCGACGAGCGTCTGCGCCAAAACGATGCGGAGGTCTACGCCCACTTGATCTGCGATTTGGTAGCCGAACGCAAACCCGAGGCCATCCTATACGGTGCGACCGCTTTTGGTCGCGAACTGGCACCCGGCGTTGCCGTGCGTTTGCAGACGGGTCTTACGGCCGACTGCACCGTGCTTTCGATGGATGCGGAGACGGGCCTACTGCAGCAGACGCGCCCGGCGTTTGGCGGCAACTTGATGGCCACCATCATTTGCCCCAACCACCGTCCGCAGATGGCAACGGTGCGCTCCGGTATCTTTAAGGCTCCTGACTTCGACTACGGCCGCTCCGGCACGATCACCCAGATATCACTTGCGGATGATGCTAAGGCTCGTGTCGAGATCTCGATTCCCGCCGAGGAGTGGGGACAGCAGGCTTCGATCGCCGATGCCGAGCGCCTGGTCGTGGTGGGTCGCGGCATTGGTTCCAAGAAAAATCTGCCGCTGATGCGAAGGCTCGCCGAGGCTCTGGGAGCCGAGCTTGGCTGCACGCGACCTGTCGTGGAGGCCGGCTGGTTGGAGTATCGCCATCAGATTGGCCAGACGGGCGTATCGGTTTCGCCCAAGCTTCTCGTGAGTATCGGTGTTTCGGGCGCCATCCAGCATCTTGCCGGCATCGGTGGGGCTGAGTGCATTATCGCCATCAACGAGGACCCGGATGCCCCCATTTTTGGTACTGCCCAGTACAAGGTTGTCGGCGATGCCGTCGAAATCGTAAGAAAGCCGCATGTCGGCATTGCCTCCTATGCCGAAAATCATCTTCTGGTTCTTGCCTGCGATGATGAAGCGAGGCAGGCCCGTCTGACG